>CALMPQ010000315.1 GCA_937872005.1 uncultured Propioniciclava sp. | reverse complement strand
CCGGCCAGCGCTCCGCCGGCCAGCATCAGCAGGGTCATGTCGAGCGTGAGCATCTCGGAGATCGCCAAGCCGCCGGCCAGGACCAGCCAGGCCAGCCACCAGTTCTCCTGGATCCACTCGAGCATGGCCTACTCCTCCGACGCGGCGCGTTCGGGGTGGTGCCGGGCGGTGCGCGCCGACCAGCGCCCGTCGGCCTTGCTGACCTTCAACGGCAGGTCGAACGCCTCGGACATCTTCTCGTCGGTCAGCACGTCGTCGATCGGCCCGGCGGCCACGACGCGGCCGCCCTTGAGCAGCATCGCGTGGGTGATGCCCGGCGGGATCTCCTCGAGGTGGTGGGTGACCAGGACGGTGGCGGGGGCGTACTCGTCGGCGACGATCTCCGACAGGGTCTCCACCAGCCGCTCGCGGCCGGCGAGGTCGAGGCCGGCGGCCGGCTCGTCGAGCAGCAGCAGTTCGGGGTCGGTCATCAACGCCCGGGCGATCTGCACGCGCTTGCGCTCGCCCTCGCTCAGGGTGCCGAACGTGCGCTTGCCGAGGTGCTCGATGCGCAGCTGCTTCATCAGCTGGGCCGCACGGCGGAAGTCCTCGATGTCGTAGCCCTCGCGCCAGCGCCCGAGAACGGCGTAGGCGGCCGACACGACGACGTTGCCCACCGACTCCGAGCGGGGGATGCGGTCGGCCAGCGCCGCCGACGTCACGCCGATGCGGGGACGCAGTTCGAAAACGTCGACCGCGCCCAGCACCTCGTCCAGGATCGAAGCCATGCCCGCCGTCGGGTGCATGTTCGCCGACACCACCTGCAGCAGGGTGGTCTTGCCGGCGCCGTTGGGGCCGATGACCACCCAGCGGTCGGACTCGTCGATGACCCAGTCGATGCGGTCGAGCAGCGTCGACCCATTGCGCACGATCGAGACGTCAGCGAGCTCAACGACAGAGGCCATGCCCCCAACCTACCGGGGTCACGCGCCCGTGGAGTGCAACCCTCCGTCGACGTGGATCATCTCGCCGCTGGTCTTGGGGAACCAGTCCGACAACAGGGCCACGACCGCCTTGGCGGTCGGCGTCGCGTCGGACTCGTCCCAGCCGAGCGGCGCGCGGCCGCCCCAGATGTCGTTGAACGACGTCGCCCCGGGGATGGCCTTCTTCGCGATCGTGTCGATCGGCCCGGCCGCCACGATGTTCGACCGGACGCCCTCCGGCCCGAGGTAGCGGGCCAGGTAGCGGGACGCCGACTCCAGCGCCGCCTTGGCCACGCCCATCCAGTCGTAGTGCGGCCACGAGATGCGGGCGTCGAAGGTGAGCCCCACCACCGACGCAGAATCCCCGAACAGCGGCTTGCACGCCATCGTCAGGCTCACGAGCGAGTACGCCGACACGTGCACGGCGATCGACACGTCCTCGAACGGCGTGGTCAGGAAGCCGCCGCCCAGCGCGGTCTCGGGGTTGGCGTACGCGACCGAGTGCACGACGCCGTCGAGCCGCTCGACGCCGACCGCGCGGAGGGCGTCCGGCAGGCCGGCGAGATGCTCAGGGTTGGTGACATCGAGCTCGAGCACGGCCGGGGCAGGGTCGAGACGCTTGACGATGCGGTTGGTGAGGCTCATCGCGCGGCCGAAGTTCGACACGACGACCGTGGCGCCCTCGGCCTGCGCGATCTCGGCGACCTTGTAGGCGATGGAGGTGTTCATCGTCACGCCGGTGACGAGGATGGTCTTGCCCTCGAGGATTCCCATGGTGTTCCTTTCTCAGTGACCCATGCCCAGGCCACCGTCGACCGGCAGCACGGCACCGGAGACGTAGGCGGCGGCGTCCGAGGCCAGGTAGGCGACGGCGGCGGCGACCTCAGCCGGTCCGCCCAACCGCCCGGCCGGGATCGACGCCTTGTAGCCGGACACCGTCTCCTCGGGCAGGACGGCGGTCATCTCGGTCTCGATGAAGCCCGGCGCGACGACGTTGGCGGTGATGTTGCGGCTGCCCAGCTCGCGGGTCAGCGAGCGCGCGATGCCGACCAGGCCGGACTTGGTGGCGGCGTAGTTCACCTGGCCGGGCGAGCCGTAGAGACCCACCACCGAGCCGATGAAGATGATGCGCCCCCACTTGCCGCGCAGCATCGACTTGGCGCCGCGCTTGGCGACGTTGAACGCGCCCTTGAGGTTGACGTCGACGACCGCGTCGAAGTCGGCCTCGCTCATGCGCAGGATCAGCGTGTCCTTCGTGATGCCCGCGTTGGCCACGACGACCTCGACCGGGCCGTGCGCCTCCTCGGCGGCCTTGAACGCCGCGTCGACCGACGCGGCGTCGGCCACGTCGCACGCGATGCCGAGCGCGCCCTCGGGGGCGCGACCCGACGTGGACGCCGCAGCGACCCGATGGCCCTGGGCGAGGAACTCCTCCACGATGGCGCGGCCGATGCCTCGGGCGCCGCCGGTCACGAGGATGCTTCGAGGTGTCTGCGTCACGGCGACAACCGTAGCGTGAGACTGTCCCCAACGAGGCGTAGGGTGGCGCACATGGCTGGACGCGCCGCGCACATCAAGCCGCCGCTCATCACGAGCGCGCGGTTCGGCACGAGCCTGTCCACCGACCAGCGCGCCAAGCGCTACATCATCACAATGGTCTTCCGTGTGGTCTGCTTCCTGTCCGCCGTCGTCGCCCCGACGCCGTGGAATGTGGTCCTGTTCGTCGCCGCCGCGCTGCTGCCCGGCATCGCCGTGCTGTTGGGCAACGCGCGCGACAACCGGCCCGAACCCACGGCGTCCCCCGACGACCGGGGCGAGCGGCGGCTCGAGCTCACCACCGGCGAGGTCATCCAGGGCGAAGTGCAGGAGGACGATCGGTGAAGCGCACGTGGCTGCGATGGGGGCTGATGACGCTCTTCGTCGTGGCGTTGGGGTTCACCTTCGTCAACCTCGGGCAGTGGCAGCTCGACCGGCTCGACCAGCGCCGCGACCGCAACGCGACCACCGCCGAGCACGAGAACGCGCCCGTGCTGCCCTTCGACCAGGTTTTCACGCGCACCATCGAGGACTCCGACCAGTGGCAGCGCGTCGAGGTGCGCGGCACCTTCCTCGCCGACAAGCAGCTGCAGGCCCGCTACCGCTCCTTCGACGGCCGCACCGGCTGGGAGCTCGTCACCCCCCTGCGCACCACCACCGGTCAGACCGTGCTGGTCGACCGCGGGTTCGTCGAGCGCCCGCCCGGCCAGGACTTCCCGAAGGCCTTCCCCGCTCCCCCGGCCGGTGAGGTGCACGTGCTGGGCTACGTGCGCCGCAACGAGCAGGGCAACACCAACCAGATGACGCCCACCGAGAACACGGTGCGCCTCATCAACTCCGACGCCCTCGCCGAGGCGATGCAGCTGCCCCTGGTCAACGGGTACCTCTCGCTCATCGAGGTCACCCCGGCCCAGTCGGCCGAGCTGGAGCCCGTCACGCCGCCGCCCCCCACCGAGGGACCGCACTGGAGCTACGCCATGCAGTGGTTCGCGTTCACCGCGATCGCGGGCATCGGCTTGTTCATCCTGATCCGCAACGACATCCGCGACAGCAAGCGCGCCAAGGCCCGGGCGGCCCGCGCGCAGGAGGAGGCATCCCATGGATCTCGGACTGACTGACAAGGTCTACGTCGTCACCGCCGCCTCCGGCGGGTTGGGCCGCGCGACCGCCGACGCACTGGTCGCCGACGGCGCCCGCGTCGTGCTCGTCGCCCGCCGGCCCGAACCGCTCGCGGACGCCGTGGCCGCCCTGGGTGCCGACCGTGCGGTCGGGCTGCCCGGCGATCTTTCCGACTCCGACACCGCCGCCGACGCAGCCCGACTGGCCGTCGACACCTGGGGACGGCTCGACGGCGCCCTGATCAGCGTCGGCGGCCCGCCCAAGGGCACCGTGCTCGGCACGGCCGACGACACCTACCGCGCCGCGTTCGACTCGGTGGTCGTCTCGGCCTTGCGCGCCGCCCGCGCCGTCGTGGACGCCGCCCCCGGCCCCGTCGCCCTCGGCTTCGTGCTGTCGACCTCGGCCAAGGAGCCGCTGGCCGACATGGCCCTGTCGAACGTGACGCGCCCCGGCCTCGCGGTGCTCGTGCGCCAGCTCGCCAACGAGTTCGGCGACTCGGGGTCGCGCGCCGTCGGCATCATGCCCGGCACGATCCAGACCGACCGCATCAACTGGCTGGTCGACCAGGCCCCCGACCGCGACGCGGCCCTGCGCGAGTTCGGCGAGGCCTCACCGATGCTCCGCGTGGGCCAGCCGGTCGAGTTCGGCAAGGTGGCCGCCTTCCTGCTCTCGGACGCCGCGTCCTTCGTCACCGGCTGCACCATCCCGGTCGACGGCGGACGCCTCCGCGGCATCTGACCCGGCCCATGGGGTTGGACGCCGCCCGCGGCCTGCTCGCGTGCCCCGTCTGCGCCAGGGCGCTCGACCTCGGCGAGCGGGTGGCGTCCTGCGCGAACGGGCACACGTTCGACGTGGCCAAGCAGGGGCACCTCAACCTGCTCGGCGCGGCCCAGCCGGCCAACGCCGACACGCCTGCGATGGTCGAGGCGCGCTCCCACGTCCTCGCGTCGGGGGCGTTCGACGCGGTCGATGAGGTGCTGGCCCGCCGGGCCGCGCGGAGCCGCCGCGTGCTCGACATCGGAGGCGGCACCGGCCACCACCTCGCGCGGCTGCTCGACGCGCTGCCCGAGGCGCGGGGGATCTCGCTCGACGTGTCCGTCCCGGCGGCGCGGCGGGCGGCGAAGGCGCACGCGCGGGCGGCGTCCGTGGTGGCCGACGCGTGGGGCACCCTGCCGGTGCGCTCGCGGAGAATCGACCTGGTCACCTGCATCTTCGCGCCGCGCAACCGGGCGGAGTTCGCCCGCGTGCTCGCCGAGGGTGGGCTGCTCGTCGTGGTACTGCCCGACGCCGACCACCTGGGGTCGCTCCGCGAACGCTACGGGCTGCTCGGCATCGAGGCCGACAAGGACGCCCGGCTGACGCGTGCGGCGTCCGGGTACTTCGAGGCGATCGGACGCCAACGCGTGCGCACGCCGATCGCCGCCGACGCCGAGCTGGTGCGCGACCTCATCGCGATGGGGCCGAACGCGTTCCACGGGGTGCCGGAATCCGTGGAGCCGATCGCGACCGAGATCGCGGTGAGCGTCTGGTTGTTCCGGGCGCTGGTCAGCGGGAGCGGGGCAGCACCCGCACGTTCGCCGAGTGGGCCCCGCTGACCAGCTTGCCGTCGCACGTGAACAGGGGCGCGCCCAAGGCCTCGGCCAGGGCGACGTAGGTGGCATCGTAGGCCGTGAACTGGTGGCGCAGCGCCCAGATCCGGTCCGACAACGGCGCGATGTCATGCCGCTCGATGGCGAAGGAGAAGTGGTTGAGCCGGGCTTGCTCGGCCAGTGCGCCATCGAGCTTCCCACCCAGGAGCAGGCTCCGAACGGCGGCGAGCACTTCGACATCGATCAAGTGGGGCGCGTGCAGGTCGCCCGCCAACGCGTCCAGCAGGTCGCCGTCGGCATCACGCCCGACCAAGGCCTCGACCATGGCCGAGGCATCGACGACGATCATCGGCGCCCGGCCTGCACGGCGGCAAGGACCTCATCGGTGCTGGGCCCCGCCGAGCGATCCAGCGCCCGCAGCCGGGCGACGATCTCCGCGTTCGTGGGCCGGGCCGCGCTCCTGGCCAATTCGCCGGCCACGTAGGCGGACAGCGACATGCCCGCGGCGGCCGCCCGCTCCTTCAGCGTGGCCGCGACCTCGGCGGGGACATCCCGAATGTAGAGCGTCGTCATGGCCCCATGCTAGCACCCTGCAATCACCCGCTCCGCACGCTGAGAGGCCGCCCACGCGCTTCCCCCGACCGGTACGTTTCACCCATGAACGTGTTCGAGAACGTCACCGACCTCATCGGTCGCACGCCGCTGGTCAAGATCAACAAGCTCTTCCCCGACGCGAAGGCCACCGTGCTGGCCAAGCTGGAGTTCTACAACCCCGCCAACTCGGTCAAGGACCGCATCGGTGTCGCGATGATCGACGCGGCCGAGGCGTCCGGCGAACTGCAGACCGGCGGCACCATCGTCGAGGCCACCTCGGGCAACACGGGCATCGCCCTGGCGATGGTCGGCGCCGCCCGCGGTTACCAGGTCGTGCTCGCGATGCCCGAGACCATGAGCAAGGAGCGCCGCGCCCTGCTGCGCGCGTTCGGCGCCGAGCTCGTGCTGACCCCCGGCCCCGAGGGCATGCGGGGTGCGGTCAACAAGGCCAACGAGATCGCCGAGGAGCGTGGCGGCGTCCTGGTGCGCCAGTTCGAGAACCCGGCCAACGTCGAGATCCACCGCAGGACGACGGCCGAAGAGATCTGGAACGACACCGACGGCACCGTCGACATCGTCGTGGCCGGCATCGGCACCGGCGGCACCATCTCCGGCGTCGGCCAGGTGCTCAAGGAGCGCAAGCCCGAGGTGACGATGGTCGCGGTCGAGCCCGAGGAGTCCGCGATCCTGTCGGGCAACCAGCCCGGCCCGCACAAGATCCAGGGCATCGGGGCGAACTTCATCCCGGCCATCCTCGACCGGTCGATCATCGACGAGGTCATCCCCGTCAACTCCGAGGACGCGGTGGCCACCGCCCGCGAGGCCGCCAAGCAGGAGGGCCTGCTCGTCGGCATCTCCTCGGGTGCCGCGCTCACGGCCGCCGGCCAGGTCGCCGCCCGCGAGGAGAACGCCGGCAAGACCATCGTCGTGATCATCCCGAGCTTCGGTGAGCGTTACCTGAGCTCGGTGCTGTACGCGGACCTGATGGACTGACCCCATGAGCCAGCAAGCCCACCTCAGCCTGCGCGACCGCCTGACCGAAGACCTCGACGCCGCCATGCGCGAGGACCCGGCGGCGTCGAGCAGGCTCGAGGTGGCGCTGCTCTACCCGGGCGTCCACGCCGTGTGGGCACACCGGGTGGCGCACCTGTTGTGGACGCGCCGGTCGAGCTGGCGTCCGTTCGCCCGGGCGATCTCGCAGGTCGCCCGCGGCATCACGGGCGTCGAGATCCACCCGGGCGCGACCATCGGGCGCCGGTTCTTCATCGACCACGGCATGGGCGTGGTGATCGGCGAGACCGCCGAGATCGGCGACGACGTGGTCATGTACCACCAGGTCACCCTCGGCGGGCGGTCGCGCGGGCGGTTCAAGCGGCACCCCACGATCGGCGACGGCGTCCTGCTCGGTGCCGGCGCGAAGATCATCGGGCCCATCACCGTCGGCGCGGGCAGCCAGATCGGCGCCAACGCGCTGGTCGTGCACGACGTGCCCCCCAATTCGGTGGTGACCGGCGTCGTCGCCGACACCACGATCGACCCGGTCGCCTGACCCAGAGAGAGCCTTCGTGAAGCCGTTCCTGCACCTGTCCATCCGCGACCACGACGACGCGGTGGCCAAGGAGTTCGAGTCGATCGCCACCTTCGCCGGGCTCAAGCCGGGCCAGCTCGTGCAGTTGCGCGTCGAGCAGGCTCCCCTGCCGGTGATCCGGCCCGACGACTACTCGGGCCTCATCATCGGCGGCGGCCAGTTCAACACCTCCGACGAGGTGAAGACCGACACCCAGCGCCGCGTGGAAGGCGACCTCGGCCGCATCGTCGACGTGGCGCTCGCCACCCAGACCCCCCTGCTCGGCCTCTGTTACGGCCTCGGCATCGTCACTCAGCACCTGGGCGGGCTCGTCGACCGCACCTACGGCGAGAAGACGTCGGCCGTCGAGATCACCCTCACCGAGCACGGACGCGTCGACCCGCTCTACGACGGCGTCCCCGACACGTTCATGGCGTTCACCGGCCACAAGGAGGCGTGCTCCCGGACGCCCAACGACTCCGTCCTCCTCGCCACCGGCACCGCCTGCCCGGTGCAGAGCTTCCGGGTGGGTGATCGCGCCTATGTGACGCAGTTCCACCCCGAGCTCGACGTCGAGCGGCTCGTCGAGCGCATGGTCATCTACCGCAACGCCGGCTACTTCGACCCCGACGAGTTCGACGACCTCGTCGAGGCCGCCCACGCGGCCGGGGTCAACGAGGCGCCCGGCAGGATCCTGCGCAACTTCGTGGAGCTGTTCGCCCGCTGAGGCCGTCGTTACGCGCCGACCGCCGCCATCGGCGGCTCGGCCTCGTCGATGCCCTCCGGCC
>CALMPQ010000314.1 GCA_937872005.1 uncultured Propioniciclava sp. | reverse complement strand
TTCAAGGAGTTGACCGGCTTCTGACCGACGAAATTCGACCGACATCCATGGGACCGCGGTCCCACGGATGTCGGTCGAATTCTGTGGGTCAGCCCTTGTGGCGGGGCTTCTTGAACTTCTTGTCGGCGTTGAACGGGCGGTCGCGCTCGCGCGTCCGGTCGCGCACGAACGAGGGGCCCTCGTCGCGCTGCAGCTCGATGAGCTTGCCCGACACGCGCGTGCGGCTCAGCTTCTCGAGCACGGACGCCGGCAGGTCGGCCGGCAGCTCGATGATCGAGTGGTCGGGGCGGATGTTGATGCGGCCCATGTCGGCGCTGGTCAGGCCGCCCTCGTTGGCCAGGGCGCCCACGATCTGGCGCGGGGTGATCCGCTGGCGGCGGCCCACCGACACGCGCCACGGCACCAGGTCACCCGACGGGCGCGGACGCCGTTCGCGCGCCACGCCGTCCCTCGGGCCGTCGAAGCCCCGGTCGGACCGGTCCGGCCGGTCGTCGCGGCGGCGTCCGGCCTTCTCCTCGCGGAAGCGCTCGCTGCGGCGCTCGGCCTCGGGGTCGAGCAGCATCGGCTCGTCGCCCTGCATGACCGCGGCCAGCGCGGCGGCGACGTCGACCTCGGGCACGTCGAACTCGTTGACGTAGTGGCTCACCACATCGCGGAAGAAGTCGATCTTCTCCCGCTCCTCCAGCGCCGCGGTGATCGCATCGTCGAAGCGCGACAGGCGGGTGGCGTTGATGTCGTCGGCCGTGGGCAACGGCATGTGCGACAGCTCCTGGCCGGTCGCCCGCTCGATCGCCCGCAGCAGGTGCCGCTCGCGCGGGGTGATGAACGAGATCGCCGCCCCCGAACGGCCAGCGCGCCCCGTGCGGCCGATCCGGTGCACGTAGCTCTCCGTGTCGGTCGGGATGTCGAAGTTCACCACGTGCGAGATGCGGTCGACGTCGAGCCCACGCGCGGCGACATCGGTCGCCACCAGCACGTCGAGCTTGGCGGCCTTGAGCTGGTTGATCGTGCGCTCACGGGCGGCCTGGGGCAGGTCGCCGTTGATCGCGGCGGCGCTGATGCCGCGGGCGCGCAGCTTCTCGGCGAGCGTCTCGGTCTCGTTCTTGGTGCGGACGAACACGATCATCCCGTCGAAGTTCTCGACCTCGAGGATGCGGGTGAGGGCGTCCAGCTTCTGGGGGTAGCTGACGATGGTGTAGCGGTGCGTGACGTTGGTCGCCGTGGCGGTCTTGCCCTTGACCGAGATCTCGACCGGGTCCTTGAGGTAGGTCTGCGCCAGCTTGCGGATCGAGTGCGGCATCGTCGCCGAGAACAGCGCGACCTGCTTGTCGGAGGGGGTGTCGGCGAGGATCTTCTCGACGTCCTCGGCGAAGCCCATGTTGAGCATCTCGTCGGCCTCGTCGAGCACGAGGTACTCCAGCTGGGTGAGGTCGAGGGTGCCGCGGTCGAGGTGGTCCATGACGCGGCCGGGGGTGCCGACGACCACGTCGACGCCGCGCGCCAGCGCCGACAGCTGGACGCCGTAGCCCTGCCCGCCGTACACCGGCAGCAGGCGCACCTTCAGGTGGGTGGCGTACGTCTCGAACGCCTCGGCCACCTGCAGCGCCAGCTCACGCGTCGGCGCGAGCACCAGCGCCTGGACGTGCTTCGCCCGCGGGGTCAGCCGCTCCAGGATCGGGAGCGCGAAGGCCGCCGTCTTGCCCGTTCCGGTCTGGGCGAGGCCGACCACGTCGTGGCCCGCCAGCAGCGCCGGGATCGTCTCCGCCTGGATCGGGCTCGGGCGCTCGTAGCCGAGCTCGCGCAGCGCCTTGAGGATCTTGTCGTCGAGCCCGAGGTCGGCGAACGTGGGGCCTTCGGGGGTCTTGGTCCCGTCGGATTCGGTCTCGCTGTCGGCGTCCGCGACCAGGTCGTCGGGCTGCACGTCGTCTTCACTCACTGTCCAACCGTAGACTGCCGCGGCCCTCGGGGCGAGTGCGCGGCAACCCACGTCGCGCAATGGTTGAAGGTTCATGTACCCTTCGCGACATGGACGAACTCATCGCAACCTGGTCGAAGCCCGCCGACGAGCGCACCGGAACCCTCGTGGTCGCCCTCCACGGCCGCGGCGCCGACGAGGAGTCGATGCTCCCGTTGGTCCCCCACCTGGGCGACGATGTCACCGTCGCGGCCGTGCGCGGCCCGCTCGTGCTGGGCGGCGGCGGTTACACCTGGTTCGAGAACAAGGGCATCGGACGCCCCGTGCCCGCCTCCATCGCCCGTTCGGCCGAGTTGCTGGAGACGTGGCTGGACGAAACCGCCGCGACCTTCGACCGCGTCGTGCTGCTCGGCTTCTCGGGCGGCTGCGCCATGGCGGGTGGCCTGCTGCTGCGCGACCCGTCCCGGTACGCCGCCACCGTGCTGCTCTCCGGCACGCTGCCCTGGGACGCCGAGCTCGACACCTCCAACGGTCGCCTCACCGGCGCGCGGGTGTTCTACGGCTACGACGTCGCCGACGGGGTGATCCCCGACGAGCTGATCCAGCGCACGGTGGCCTGGCTGCGCGACGAGTCCGGCGCCGACCTCGCCGAGCACACCTACCCCGGCCTCGGCCACGGCATCGCGCTCGAGGAACTCGAGGACATCAAGGCGTTCATCAACGCCTGATGGTTCCCTGAGCCTGTCGAAGGGCCCGGCCCACCGATCAGGCGAAGCGCACCCAGTTCGCGCCGGCGCCGGTGTCGCACCGGTCGAGTTCGGTGAGGACGCCCTCGTCGGACACCTCGTACAGCGCGACACCTCCCGAGCGCTCGCCCGCGACGACCACGTGCCGTCCATCGGGAGCGACCGCGAACCCGCGCGGCTGGGCCTCGGTCGGCACCAACCCGACGACCGACCCGAGCGCCCCCTCGTCGAGATCGATCACCGCCACCGTCGATTCCGTGCGCTCGGTCGCCAGCACGAACCGGCCGAACTGCGCCAGGTGCACGTCGGCGCCCCAGATGAGGTGCTCCTCCATCGGGTCGGCGCCGAGCCGGCTCGTCTTCAGCCCCTTGTCACGGTCGTACGCCGCCACCGACTCGCCCCGCGTCAGGACGCCCGTCGCGTCGTCGCGCTCGAACCGGACCACCTCGCCGGTGAACTCCGTGATCAGGTAGGCCGAGCGGTCGTTGCCCGACAGCACGAGGTGGCGCGGCCCGGCGCCGGCATCGACCGAGACCGTCGCGGGCGAGAGGGGCTCCAGTTCGCCGTCCGCACCGATCACCGTCTGGGCGACCAGGTCGTCGCCCAACGCGACCCAGTAGGCGTGCCGGCCCAGGGCGTCCGTGACGACACAGTGGATGTGCGTTTGCTCGACGCGCCCCACCGGCTCGCCGATCGCGCCGTCGCGCACCGGCCAGGTGACGCCCCAGCCACCGTGGTAGGACGCCCCGAGCAGCAGTTCACCGTCGCGCGCCAGCGCGAGGTACGCCAGCGGATCCTCGACCGGGGTGCGGGACTCCTCGGTCAACGCTCCCGTGGAGCGGTCGAGCACCAGCGTCACGATGGCGGGCTCGGGCTCCTTGACGGCCGTGTGCACGAGGCCCCGCACGGGGTCGACCGCGAAGGTGCCGGTGCCGACGTCAACGGCGTTGTCGGTGAGCATCTCGAGGGAGCCATCGCGCAGCGCGAGCACCGAGATCGTGCCCGCCTTGGCATTGCCGACAAGGACCAACGTCGTGTCGTTCATGCTCCCCACCTTAGGCGGCAGGCGGCGTCAGGTCGGCGTCCAATCGGCGACGCATGGCGGGGGCGCTGCGCAGGGCATAGACCAGCAGCACCCCGGTGACCACGCAGATCGCGGCGCTGGCGAGCAGGGCCACGTTGTAGGAGCCGGTCACGTCGACCGCCACGCCCCACAGCGGGGTCCCGATGGCCACGCCGGCGGGCATCGTCGCCATGGCGGGCCCCAGAATCGCCGCGTAGTCGCGCATGCCGAACACCTGCTGGACGATGATCGGCAGCAGCACGCCGGGCAGCACCGCGCCGAACGCAAAGGCGACCGTGGCGCCGGCCAGGGTCAGGAAACCGTTCGCGACCACGTACAGGCCCATCGCGACCAGCAGGCTCACCAGGGCGAACAGGACGGCGGTCACCGTGCCGCGCCGGTCGTTCAGGGTGCCGACCGCGATGTTGCTCACGACGCTCGCCAGCGCCATGACCGAGATCAACGTCCCGGCGACGGCGAGTTCGACGCCGTGCTCGACGAAGAGCGGGGCGAAGTGTTGCTGCACCGCCTGGATCATGCCGAAAAGCACGACGCCGACGACGAGCGCGGCGAACTGCGGCGTCCGGAACGCGCTCCTGGCCGGCACACCGGGCAACAACAGGCTCTCGGACGCCCCGGGCTTGCGCTCGGCCGCCCCCCGCGCGCGCGGCCCAACCCTCTCGGGGGCGGAGCGGATGAGGAACAAGCCGGGCAGGATCACGAACGCCACGATCACCCCGGCCACGGCGAGGAAACCCGCCTGCCAGCCGGCCGCGTTGACGATCGCCGGCATCACGAGTCCGGCGGCGATGCCGCCCACCCCCGAGAGCGCGAAGACGGCGCCCATCATCGTGCCGCGGCGCTCCTCGAACCACGTGTTGACCAGCAGCGATGCGCCCATCGTCGTGCACACGCCGAACAGCAGGCCCGAGGCGAAGCCCAGGATCGCCAGCACCAGCACGTTGGGCGCGATCACCACCGCGCCGACGGTGAGCGCCATCCAGACGCCACCCACCACGATCGCCGCCCGGACGCCGATCGTGCGATACAGCCACGGCGCGAGGAAGGTCATCGCGATGACGCCCGAGACGGCCATCATCGAGTTGTAGATCATCACCTCCGACAGGCCGACGCCGAGGTGGCGCGCCAGGGGCGGGTTGAGGATGGACGAGCTGAGGAAGAGGAACTGCCCCGCCGACATGAGGCACGCGCCGCCGGCGACGATCATCCAGTGCCGGGCACTGCCGCCCACCTTCTCGTTCGGCATCGCCGTCATGAGGTCATTTGTAGGGCATCGGGTGCCGGGGCGTCGCAAGATCGTGCATTGTTGCCACATGAGCATCGACAAGCCGCTGGTGACGATCTTCGAGACGTATGGGTCCGGAGCCCCCGTGGTCGGGCCGGCGGTGGCCGAAGCCCTGGGCGTCCCGTGGATCTCGCAGGCGTACTCGTCGGAGGACCTCGAGGCGGCCGAGGGGCGGGGCGCCGAGGAGGAGACCTTCCTGGGGCGCATGCTCGCCACGCTCGGGCGGACGGCCGCGTCGGCCGACGTCGGCGTGTTCTCGGGGCAGCTCGAGATGCTCGACGCCGAGGACGCCGTGCGCGAGTTGCGCGCCCAGGTCGCCGAGGGCGGTGTGGTGCTGGGTCGGAACGCGACCGTGATCCTGGCCGACGAGCCGCGCGCGTTGCACGTGAAACTGGATGGGCCCCTCGAGCAGCGCATCGCGCGCGGGGCGGAAGGGGCCGGCATCGACCTGGCCCACGCCAAGGCGCGCCAAGCCCGCGAGGACTCGGCCCGCGCCGCCATGAGCCAGCGGTTGTTCAACTGGGATCCGCGCTACCCCGACCACTTCGACCTCGTCATCAACACCGGGCTGGTGTCGTTGCCGATGGCGGTCCAGCTGATCTTGGCGGCGTACCGGTTGAAGACTGAAACCGATTTCTAGTTATTGGTACTTGGCACTAGTATGGTGGGCATCATCAGGAGGCGACCACCGTGAAGCAGCTGCTCCAGTTCTGGAACCACTACCAAGAGTTCCTCACCCAGGAGACCGCCGAGAGCCTGGGTCGCTACAACTGAGGCCCTCCCCCGGAATGACCAGTCCCCGTCACGCTCGTGGCGGGGATTCTTGTCTGCCCCCCCGGCTCCGCCCCCCAGAGGGGTTCAATTGCACGCCGGTAGTTGACAGTTCAATCATTACGGTCTAGGTTTGTTGACACATCAACCAATCAGGTCGGGCCCATCGGGTTCGTCCCACCCGAAGGAGAAACCCATGACCTCGCTCAACGAGCTGACCGGCACCTACGTCCTGGACACCGCCCACACCGAGATCGGCTTCACCGCGCGCCACGCAATGGTGACCAAGGTTCGCGGCGCGTTCCGCGAGTTCGAGGGCACCGCGACCACGGGCGCCAACCTCGAGGGCGCCCGCATCGACGTCACCATCCAAGCCGCCTCGGTCGACACCAAGTCGGCCGACCGCGACGGCCACCTGCGCTCGGGACTTCTTCGACGTCGAGACCTACCCGACGATCCGCTTCACCTCCACCCACATCGAGGCCGTGGACGCCGAGACCCTCCGCGTCGCCGGCGACCTCACCATCAAGGACACGACCAAGCCCGTCGTCATCGACTTCGACTTCGACGGCGCCGCCCTCGACCCCTTCGGCAACACCCGCGTCGGCCTGTCCGGCAAGGTTGAGGTCAACCGCAAGGACTTCGGCCTCGTCTGGAACGCCGCCCTCGAGACCGGTGGCGTCCTCGTCTCCGAGAACGTGACCCTCGTCTTCGAGGTCTCCGCCATCAAGCAGGCGGACGCCGACGCCCCGGCCGACACCCCCGTCGAGGTTGTCGCCGAGGAGAAGCCCCTCGTCGTGGACGCCCCCGTCGAGGCCCCCAAGGCCACCGGCCTGGTGGGTTGGGTGAAGAACCTCTTCGCCGGCAGCAACCGCTGACCCTCTGACTGACCGGGTTTCCCGACTGACTGCGA
>CALMPQ010000313.1 GCA_937872005.1 uncultured Propioniciclava sp. | reverse complement strand
TCACGTACGGGGGCATCGCATAGACGAGGTCGGGGAACGGCCGGAGCCACACCCCGGCGGCCAGGGCCGCCCGCGTCGCGCGGCGGACGTCCACGGGCCCGCGGACCTGCACCGCGGCCGTCGCCCCGAGCACCCGCACGTCGACCACGTGGGGGTGCTCGCGCAGGTCGGCGAGCTCGGCGCGCAGAATGTGCTCGATGCGGGGGACGTCGGCCTGCCAGCCGCCGTCGGCGATCAAGCCCAGCGACGCGGCGCTCACCGCGCAGGCGAGGGGATTGGCCATGAACGTGGGGCCGTGCATCAGCACGCCGGCCGGGCCACGGGCGATGGCCCGGGCGACGGCGTCCGTGGTGAGGACCGCGGCCTGGGTGACGTAGCCGCCGGTGAGGGCCTTGCCCACCGCCATGACGTCGGGACGCACGTCGGCCCAGTCGCAGCCCCACAGCCGGCCCGTCCGGCCGAAACCGGTCGCGATCTCGTCGGCCACGAGCACCAGCTCATACGCATCGGCCAGGGTGCGCAGGTGCCGCAGGGCTGCCGGGGCCCACGGCCACATGCCCCCCGCGCCCTGCAGGATCGGCTCGACCACGATGCCGGCCAGCTCGTCGCGATGGGCGTGCACCAGCGCGTCGGCCGCGTCGGCCCAGGCGTCCACCTCGGACTGGGGTGCCTGCCCGAGGCCTCGGACACCACCAGCAGAGGGTCGACACCGAAGGGCGGCGCATAGGGGTGCCACACGTGAGCGCGGTCAGCCGCGAGGACCTCCTGTGCGCTGTTCATGGGGCCAACCTAGCAAGGATTTGAACAGTGTTCAGTTCTGGCTGTCCGACGTTCAGATGGGCTTGCCCGGTAGTGTGCTCGCATGGCCCTCAACCGACGCACGGTGCTGGACGCCGCACGCGTCATCCTCGACGCCGATGGCCTCGAGGGCCTGTCGATGCGCCGCGTGGCCGCCGCGCTCGACGTGCAGCCGGGCGCCCTGTACCACCACGTGCCCGACAAGCAGACGCTGCTGGCGGGTGTCGCCGACCTGCTGCTCGGCGAGGTGGAGGAGCCGCTCGGGCTGTGGCGGGGTGCCGTGGAGGAGTGGACGCACTGCTTGCGTGACGTCCTCCTGGCCCACCGCGACTCAGCTGAACTGGTCGCGACCGCGCGCGGGTTCCGTCTCTCCCAGCACGACACGCTGCGCCACCCGGCCACGCTGTTCGCCACGGCCGGCCTTCCCCCGGTCGAGGCGAGGGGGGCGGCGTCCGCGCTGCTGTACTTCGTGCTCGGCCACGTCGCCGAGGAGCAGGCCCGGCGGGATTGGGAGCGGTTCCACGCCGCGGATCCCGAAACCGCCGCCGACGCGGAGGCCTCCTTCGTCCTGGGTGTGCGACTGCTGCTCGACGGGGTCGACGCCCGCCGCCTCGCGCTGGCCCCCTGACATGCCCGGACGCCCCGGCGGCACCCCCGAGCGCCCCGCCCTCTTCTTCGCCGACGCCGCCGAGTTCCGCGCCTGGCTGGAGGTCAACCACGCCACCGCCACCGAGCTGTGGATGGGCCTGTACAAGAAGCACGTCCCCGACCGCGGTTTGACGTGGGACGACGCCGTCCCCGAGGCCCTGTGCTTCGGCTGGATCGACTCCGTCGCCCAGCGCATCGACTCCGACGCCACGCGCCAGCGCTGGACGCCGCGCAAGAAGGGCAGTACGTGGAGCAACGTCAATGTCGCCCATGTCGAGCGGCTCCTCGCCGAGGGTCGCATGGCTCCGGCCGGGCTGGCCGCCTACGAGGCCCGCACCCCCGAGCGCACCGGCACGTACAGCTTCGAGGCCGACCAGCACCGCTTCACGCCCGACCACGCCGCCCTCCTGGCCGCCGACCCGGACGCCCAAGCCTTCTGGGACGCCGCCACCGACTCCTATCGCCGCACGGCGATGCATTGGGTGGCGCAGGCCAAGCAGCAGGCGACCCGTGATCGCCGGATGGCCCAACTCGTCGAGGATTCGTCGACGGGCCGCCTCATCCCGCCGCAGCGCTACGGGCAGGAGCCGGTCTGGGTGACGCGTGTCCGGGCGGAACTGGGCCTCGCCGGCGACGCACCCTGAGACGACTTGGAATATCTATTCCAATGAGGGCATACTCATGCGCATGACGACAAGGATTGCGATCGCGGGCTGCACGGGCTACGCCGGGGGCGAGATTCTTCGGTTGCTGCTGGGCCGCGACGACATCGAGATCGGCGCGCTGACGGCGAAGTCCTCCGCCGGGTCGCGCTTGGGCGAGCACCACCAGCACCTGGCGCCCCTGTTCGACCGCGTCGTCCTCGACACCACGCCCGAGAACCTCGCCGGCCACGACGTCGTGTTCCTCGCGCTCCCGCACAGCACCTCCGCCGAGGTGGCGGCCCAGCTCGGCGACGACACCCTCGTCATCGATGCCGGTGCCGACTTCCGCCTCGAGGACGCCGCCGCCTGGCGGCAGTTCTACGGCACCGAGCACGCCGGCACCTGGCCCTACGGGCTGCCCGAGCTGCCCGGCCAGCGCGACGCCCTCGCGGGGACGAAGCGCATCGCCGTGCCGGGTTGCTTCCCGACCACGGTCACCCTCGCCCTCGCCCCGGCCCTGCAGGCCGGGCTCGTCGACGGCCACGACGTCGTCGTCGTCGCCCCCACCGGACCCTCCGGTGCCGGGAAGTCCCTCAAACCCCACCTGTTGGGCAGCGAACTGATGGGGTCGGCGTCCGCGTATGGGGTGGGCGGGGTGCACCGCCACGTGCCCGAGATGCTGCAGAACTTCCGCAAGCTCGGCGCCACCGAGCCGACGCTGTCGTTCACCCCCGTGCTCGTGCCGATGTCGCGCGGCATCCTTGCCACGGTGACGGCCCCGCTCGTAGCACCCACCACCTCGGATGCCGTCCGCACCGCCTATGCCGCCGCCTGGGCCGACGAGCCGTTCGTCCACCTCTTGCCGCAGGGGTTGTGGCCGCAGACGCAGTCGGTGCTGGGCTCCAACCACGTGCACGTGCAGGTCGCCGTGGACGCCGCCGCCAACCGCCTCGTCGCCGTCGCCGCGCTCGACAACCTCACCAAGGGCACCGCCGGCGCTGCCATCCAATCCATGAACCTCGCCCTGGGCCTGCCCGAGACCCTCGGCCTCACCACGTTGGGAGTCGCACCGTGAGCGTCACCGCCCCCCAGGGATTCACCGCCGCCGGCGTCAAGGCCGGCATCAAGGCGTCCGGCAACCACGACCTCGCGCTGGTGTGCAACGAGGGCCCCCAGAAGGTCGCCGCGGGCGTGTTCACCTCCAACCGCTTCCAGGCCGCCCCGGTCGTCTGGTCGATCGACGTGCTCACCGAGCCGACGCTCGACGCCGTCGTCCTCAACTCCGGGGGCGCCAACGCCTGCACCGGTGCCGACGGACTGGCCGACGCCACCGCGATGGCCGAGGCCACGGCGTCGGCTCTCGGCACCGACCCCCGCCAGGTCGCCGTCTGCTCGACCGGCCTGATCGGCGTCCGCCTCCCCATGGACGCCGTGCGCTCGGGCATCACCGCTGCCGCGGCCGCACTCGCCACCGACGGCGGCGCCGACGCCGCGCTGGGCATCATGACCACCGACACCGTGCCGAAGCAGGCAGCCTTCACCTCCGAGGGCGGCTGGACGATCGGCGGCATGGCCAAGGGCGCCGGGATGCTGGCCCCGGCGCTGGCGACGATGCTGGTCGTACTCACCACCGACGCAGACCTGACGCCGGCCGACGCCGACGCGGCCCTGCGCCACGCGACGAAGTACTCCTTCGACCGGCTCGACTCCGACGGCTGCATGTCGACCAACGACACCGTCATCCTCATGGCGAGCGGGGCCTCCGGCGTGTCGCCCGACGTGCCCGAGTTCACCGAGCAGCTCACCCAGGTCTGCGAATCCCTCGCGAAGCAACTCCTCGCCGACGCCGAGGGGGCCAGCCACGACATCGCGGTGACCGTGGTGAACGCCGCCTCCGAAGAGGACGCCGTGGACGTCGCCCGCAGCGTCACCCGGTCGAACCTGTTCAAGACCGCGATCTTCGGCAATGACCCGAACTGGGGGCGTGTGCTGGCCTCCGCCGGCACGTCGACAGCCGCCTTCGACCCCGACCAGGTCAGCGTCTCCTTCAACGGCGTCCGCGTGTTCGACCGGGGCGGCCTCGGCGAGGACCGTTCCCTGGTCGACCTGAGCGGGCGCGAGGTCACGGTCGAGATCGACCTCGCCGCAGGGCCGGCATCCGCAACCGTCTGGACCAACGACCTCACCTACGACTACGTGCGCGAGAACGCGGAGTACAGCTCATGACCTTCACCACCCGTACCGCCCAGGTGCAGAGCGAGGTCTACGACAAGGCCGGTGTCCTCGTCGAGGCGCTGCCCTGGCTGACGAACTACGCCGGCGCGACCATGGTCGTCAAGTACGGCGGCAACGCCATGGTCAGCGAGGAGCTCAAGCGCGCCTTCGTGGAGGACATCGTCTTCCTGCGTCGGTGCGGCATCAAGCCCGTCGTCGTGCACGGTGGCGGCCCGCAGATCAACGCCATGCTGACCCGGCTGGGCATCGCGAGCGAGTTCAAGGGCGGGCTGCGTGTCACCAGCCCCGAGGCGATGGACGTCGTCCGGATGGTGCTCATGGGCCAGGTCAACCGCGACCTCGTCGGCCTCCTCAACGCCCACGGCCCGTTGGCCGTCGGCATGTCGGGTGAGGACGGCGGACTGTTCACCGCCCAGCGCCGCGGCACCGTGGTCGACGGTGAGGAGGTCGACCTCGGCCTCGTCGGCGAGGTCGCCTCGGTGAACACCGATGCGATCTCCGACCTGGTCGCCGCCGGACGCATCCCCGTCGTGGCCTCCGTGGCCCCGGACGCCTCGGGTGCCGTCCACAACCTCAACGCCGACACGGCCGCGGCGGCGCTCGCGGCCGCCCTGGGCGCCGACCGGCTGATCATGCTGACCGACGTCGAGGGCCTGTACGCCGACTGGCCCAACACCGACCAGATCGTGGCCGCGATCTCCACCACGGTGCTGCGCGACCTGCTGCCGAGCCTGGCCTCGGGGATGATCCCCAAGATGGAGGCCTGCCTCGCCGCGGTCGAGGCCGGCGTCCCGCTGGCGACGATCGTGGACGGCCGCAAGCCCCACTCGTTGCTGCTGGAGATCTTCACCGACGAGGGCGTCGGCACGATGGTGGTGCCGGCATGAGCAACGCCGACGTGCTGGGCCGGTACGCCGACGCCCACATGCAGAACTTCGGGACGCCCCCGTGCGTCCTCGTCCGCGGCGACGGTTCCCACGTGTGGGACGCCGACGGCACCCGCTACCTCGACCTGCTCGCGGGCATCGCCGTCAACTCCCTCGGCCACGCGCACCCGCGGCTGGTCGCGGCGATCGCCGAGCAGTCCGGCACGCTGATGCACACCTCGAACCTGTTCACCACCGAGCTGCAGGTCGACCTGGTGGAGAAGTTGGACGCCCTCGTGGCCGACTCGGCGGGGCCGGGAGCCCGCACGCTGCTGGTCAACTCGGGCACCGAGGCGAACGAGGCGGCGCTCAAGATCACCCGGCTGACGGGTCGTCCACGCCTGGTGGCGATGGAGGGGTCCTTCCACGGCCGCACCCTCGGGGCCCTGTCGGTGACGGCCACCGCCGCCTACCGCGAACCCTTCGAGCCTCTGCCCGGCAATGTGACGTGGGTCCCGTTCGGCGACCTCGACGCACTGGCCGCAGTGATGGGACCCGACGTGGCCGCGGTCGTGACCGAGCCGATCCAGGGCGAGAGCGGTGTGGTCGTGCCGCCGGACGGCTGGCTGGCCGGCGTCCGGGCCCTGTGCGACGAGCAGGGCGCCCTGCTGTGGCTCGACGAGGTCCAGACCGGCATCGGTCGGACCGGAACGTGGCTGGCGTCCGACCACGAGGGTGTCCGGGCCGACATCGTGACGCTGGCCAAGGGCCTGGGGGGCGGCTTCCCCGTGGGTGCCTGCGTCGCGACCGGTGCCGCCGCGACGCTGCTGCAGGCAGGCCACCACGGTACGACCTTCGGCGGCAACCCCCTCGCCTCGCGTGCCGCGCTGACGGTGCTGCAGGTGATCGATGACGAGGGCCTGCTCGCCCACGCCACCGAGACCGGCGACTGGCTGGCCGCCGCGATCGAGGGGCTCGGCCTGCGGCAGGTCAGCCACGTCCGTGGGCGCGGGCTGTTGCGCGGCATCGTGTTCAGCGAACCGATCGCCAAGGACGTGCACGCGCGTGCCCTCGAGGCGGGGTTCATCGTCAACGCCCCGCGTCCCGACGTGATCCGGCTGGCGCCGCCGCTGGTCATCACCCGTGACGAACTGCAGGAGTTCGTGGACGCCCTGCCGCGGCTGGTCGCCCCGTGAGCGAACGGTCGGTGCCCGGCACCAAGGCCGCCCGACAGGGGCTGATCGTCGACCTGCTGACCCGGGAGGCGATCCGGTCGCAAACCGAGTTGGCGGAGCTGCTCGCCGCCGAGGGCTTCGCCGTCACGCAGGGCACCCTGTCCAAGGACTTGGTCGATGTCGGCGCGGTGCGGCTGCGTGGGGCGTCCGGAGAGCTGACCTACGCGGTACGCGACGTCGAGGCGTCCGATGTGAAGCGGGCGCAGGTACGCCTCGTGCGATTGGCGGGGGAGTTGCTGCTGTCGGCCGAGGCGTCCGCCAACCTGGTGGTGGTGAAGACGCCGCCGGG
>CALMPQ010000312.1 GCA_937872005.1 uncultured Propioniciclava sp. | reverse complement strand
GAGTCGGTGCTCGAGATGAGCCAGCACCAGATGCTGCGCCGCTGGCCGCTGGCCACCGACTGGTACAACGACGTCATCAACTACGTCATGCGCCCGGCCCGCTTCGACCCGAAGTTCATGGCCATCATCGAAACGGTGGCGCAGCGGTCCCACGGCACGTTCGGCGAGTTCATCCGGGCGTTCGCCTACGAGGCCTACACCTACGCCGACAACCGGAAGGTCGTCCGCGTCGCCGAGGCGCTGCAGGCCCTGTGGCCCGACTACCCGCCGGTCCGCAACGCGATGGGGCAGTACCGCGCCCACGTGATGGAGCGCTACGTCCCGCTCTATCGCGCCGCGATGCACGCCTACGGCCTGAAGCCGCAGGTCGGCATGGAGATCAGTTCGATCAGCTGGGCCTTCAACGCCCTCCACGCGCGCGAGGCGCTGGAGCACCTGGCCGGCCAGACCACCACGCACACGACCGACGACGGCACCCAGTGGTCGCTGACGGCCTGGACCGTCCTGGTCCTCATCAGTGGCGCCGTGACCGACGAGGAGGGCAACAAGCTCGCCCCCCTCGAACTCGACCAGCGCATGCCCGTGCGCCCCTTCCCGACCTCCATGGAGCACCCGTGAACGAACTCGCCGTCGGCACCCGCGGCTCGGTGACCATCACCGTCGACGAGACCCTCACCGTGCCCGCGGTGTCGTCGCAGTACCCGCGCTTCGACGACATGCCCGCCGTGTTCGCGACCGCCTTCATGGTCGGCCTGGCCGAGTGTGCGGCGATGGACGCTCTCCACCCGGCCCTCGAGGAGGGGGAGTCCAGCGTCGGCATCGACGTGCGGTTCGACCACACCGCCGCCACCCCGGTGGGCATGCAGGTGACCGCCGAGGCGGTCGTCACCGCCGTCGAAGGGCGCGTCGTCACCTTCGAGGTCACGCTGCGCGACGAAGTCGACCAGATCGGCCACGGCACGCACCAGCGCGCCGTGATCAACCGGGCCAAGTTCGACGCGCGCGTGGCCGCGAAGGCGCAGCGTTAGGGGGCTTCGACAGGCTCAGCCCTCCGACCCCATCCCCAGGCGGGCGAGCAGCGGCTCGACGTGCGGGTCGCGCCCACGGAACGACCGGTAGGTCTCCATCGGCTCCAGCGAGCCCCCGGGAGCGAGCAGGGTGCGCCGGAAGTGGTCGCCGTTCTCGCGCGTCCCCCCGCCCTGCTCCTCGAACCAGGCCACGGCGTCGGCGTCCATCACCTGTGACCAGGTGTAGCCGTAGTAGCCGGCCGCGTAGCCACCGCCCCAGATGTGGCTGAAGTAAGTCGAGCGGTAGCGCGGCGGCACGAGGTCGGATGCCACCCCCCACTGCTCCAGGGCCCGGCGCTCGAACGCCTCGACCTGGTCGGCGGAGGTGGGGAGGGCGTCCAGTGGGGTCTGGTGCCACGCCTGGTCGAGCAGGGAGGCGGCCATGATCTCCAGCGTGCCGAAGCCCTGGTTGAACGACTGGGCCGCCCGCAGCTTGTCGAGCAGGTCGGCCGGCAGCACGCGGTCGGGCTGCCAGGCCCAGTGCTCGTTGACCTGGCTGGGGAACTCGACGAAGTCGCGTGGCGTCGCTGTGCCCGACTTCGAGGGGTACTTCGAGTCGGCGAACAGGCCGTGCAGCGCGTGCCCGAACTCGTGGAACATCGTGATCACGCCGTCCCAACTGATGGCCGAGCTGCCGCGGGTGTAGTTGCAGTTGTTCGTGACGACCGGCAGCTGCTTGGTGAGGTGGTTCTGCCGGACGATCGACGTCATCCAGGCGCCACCGTTCTTGGTGGGGCGCGCCCAGAAGTCCATCAGGAACAGGCCGACCGGCGAACCGTCGGCGTCGTGGACCTCGTAGACGTCGGCCTCCGACGTGTGGCCGACGAGGTCCTCCCGGCGGGTGAAGGTGATGCCGTAGAGGTCGTGCGCGGCGGCGTAGGTCGCCTCCAACACCTTGTCGACGTCCAGGTGGGCGGCGATGTCGGCGTCGGAGAACGCGAACGTCTCCCCGCGGACGATCTCGGCGACGTACTCCCAGTCCCACGCTGCGAAGTCGCGGGCTTCGACAGGCTCAGCCGACTGGAGCCGCGAGAACCGCTCGGCGAAGGCCACGGCGTCCGTCTCGGCCTGGGCGAGGGCGGCCCGACCGAGCGGGCCCATGAGCTCGTTCACCGCCCGGGTCGTGCGGGCGCAGCCCGACTCGGCGACGAGCGCGGCGTGGTGCTCGTAGCCGAGCAGGGTGGCCCGCTCGGCGCGAGCGCGGGCGATGTCGACGATCGTCCTCCGGGTGTCGTGCTCACCGCCCAGGCCCCGAGCGATGGACGCCTCGAACACCCGTCGACGCAGCCCCCGGTCGTGGAGCTTGGCCAGGATCGGCTGCTGGGTGGTGTTGACCAGCTCGATGGTCCACTCCCCGTCCCCGGTGGCGAGGGCGTCGACCTCGGCGTCGGTCAGCCCGTCGAGCTCGGCCCGGTCGGTGACGACCACCTTGCCGGCCACCCGCCCCTCGCGGTTGGCCTGGTCGAAGGACGCCGACAGCTCGGCCAGCCGGGTGTTGAGTTCACGCAGCCGGGCCTGACCCGCGTCGTCGAGGGCGACGCCGGCGCGGGTGAAGCGCAACAGGGTGTCCTCGAGCAGCCAGGCGTCCTCGGCGTCGAGGACGACCTCGCCGGCCTGCGCGCGGGTGGCGAGTTCGGTGAAGCGGTCGAACAGCCGGCGGTCGAGCCAGATCGCGTCGCCGTGCTGCGCGAGTCGGGGGGCCATCTCGACCTGGAGGGCGTCCAGCTCGGGGGTGGTGTCGGCGGACTTCACGGAGCTGAACACCATGAGGGCGCGGGAGAGGAGGTCGCCGGAGGTGTCCCACACGTGCAGGACGTTCTCGACGGTCGCGGGCTCGCTGTCGGTGGCGAGGGCGTCCAGCGCCGCGAGCTGCTGGGCCATGCCGGTCTCGACGGCCTCGCGGTGGTGGCCGGGGGTGAGGACGGCGAAGTCGGGCAGCTGGTAGGGCAGGTGCGACCGTTCGAGCAGCGGGTTCGTCATGGGATCCAACGTAGTGGCTGGCCCAAGTCGGCTCAGGTGGTGGGCAGGGTGGCCTCGACGGCGGACACGGCGAGCTTGATGCCCTCGGCCTCCCACAGGCGCAGGTTGCCGTCGGCCCGCTCCTTGTCGACCGCGGCGCGGAACTTCTCCACCGCCTGGCGCGGCTTCTTCTCGGCGAGGAGGTCGTCGCTGGCCTTCGACCAGGCCTTCTTCAGGGCGGTGGCGGTGCGCTCGCGGTCCTGGGTGTCGGTGGGCAGGGCGCCGAGGGCGGTGTCCACGCCGGCGATGGCGGCGCGCAGGGCGGCGTCCCCGACGTCGGGGAGCCGGG
>CALMPQ010000311.1 GCA_937872005.1 uncultured Propioniciclava sp. | reverse complement strand
ACGGTGTGCTCGACCTGGATGCGGGGGTTCATCTCGATGAAGACGTAGCGGCCGTCCTGACCGAGCAGGAACTCGACCGTCCCGGCGTTGGAGTAGCCGATGTGCCGGGGGAAGCGGACGGCGTCCGCACAGATCCGGTCGCGGAGGTCGGGTCGAGGTTGGGGGCGGGTGCCAGCTCGACCACCTTCTGGTGGCGGCGCGCCAGGCCGGCGTTCTCGCTCAGGAAGCCGTGACCGGGGTAGATCGCGTGCGCGTGGGCCTCCTTCGCCGCGCGCACGATCCCCTCGATGTCGAGGTAGGCGCGCACCGGGTGGCCGCGCTCCCCGTAGGGGAAGACGGCGACGGTCTTCATGCCGAGCAGGTTCCCCTTGACTGCCCGCGGCGATGGTCGGCGCCGCCAGACGACGATGTGCCGGTGCCCGAGGTGGAACCACAACTCGTGGATTCTGTGCGACGTAGCGCCCGTTGGACTACCAATCTCCGGGTCGCATCGCGGGGTGTGAGACGAAAGGCCTTGTCAGAGGCTTTGGGGTGCCGACGGGCGATCTCCTTGGTAGTCCACATGGCGCTACGCATCGCCGGTGAACCCTCGACAATGCCCGTGTGGGAACGCAAGCCGTTCGTACGGGTCCTGTTCCCACCGGGACACCTCCGGTGGGATAATGGGCGCGGTTCCCCAGACGACGAAGGAGTCATCGTGCCCTTGTTCCCCGCGCTCACCGATCCCAACTCGATCCCCACCGGGGACATGCCGGGGGACAAGGTGCACATCACCGATTGGCATCTGGCGGCTGCGGCCACGCTGTACCCCGCCCTGCGCGAGCAGCTCGACCCCGTCCTGGCCGCGGGACGCGCCGTGGTGGCCGTCTACGGCGGCTCGGGCGTGGGCAAATCCGAGCTGGGATCGCTGCTCGGCCACGCGCTCAACGCGGACGGCATCGGCGCCTACATCCTGTCGGGCGACAACTACCCGCGCCGGATCCCCTCCGTCAACGACGCCGAACGCCTGCGCGTCTTCCGCCACGCGGGCGTCCGCGGGCTGGTGGACGCCGGGGCCTACGACGCGTCCGTCCGGGACGCCCTCTCCTCCCTCCAGGCTGCGGGGACGGACGCCGACCCGGCGGCCGCAGCCGAGCACCCTTGGCTCCCGACCTACCTCGGCGCGGGCTCCAGGGCGCTCGCCGCGTACCTCGGGACACCGAACGAGATCGACTTCGACGAGGTGAATGCGATCATCGCCGCCTTCAAGGGCGGCGCCGACACCCTGACCCTCAAGCGCATGGGGCGCACCGAGGCCGACCAGTGGTATGACCAGGTCGACGTCTCGGGCACCCGCGTGCTCGTCATCGAGTGGACCCACGGCAACAGCGACTTCGTCGAGGGCGTGGACGTGCCCATCCTGCTCAACAGCACCCCGGCACAGACGCTGGCGCACCGCCGCGCTCGCGCCCGTGACGGGGCGGTCGACAGTCCCTTCACGACCCTCGTCTTGGGATTGGAGCAGGCCAAGCTGGACGCGCAGGCACCCAAGGCGTCCCTGATCCTGTCGAAAGAGGGCGAACTGCTCACCTACGACGCCTACCTGCAGGCGATGGGGCGCCACCTCCCCCGCGATGGCGTCATGCTGAACGCCTACCCCGACAGCCTCGACGGCACCCTGGCAGGCCTGGCGGCGTTCGTGCAGCGTCCCGAGGTCGCCGGCGCGTTCAGGTCGCTGTACCTGCTCCCCAGCGTGTTCAACAGCGACCTCGACCGCGGCTTCAGCGTGATCGACTACGGGCTGAACGACCTTCTGGCGAAGCCCGCCGACCTCGAGGCGCTGGCCGCTGCGGGGCTCGACCTGAAGTTCGACTTCATCCTCAACCACGCCTCGGTGCTGTCGCCCCAGTTCCAAGACATCCTGGCCCGCGGCGAGAGGTCGCCCTACAACGACTTCTTCATCGACTGGAACGCCTTCTGGGCCGGTCACGGCGAGATGACGCCGGAGGGCTACATCCAGCCACGCGCGGACCTGATCGAGCACATGTTCTTCCGCAAGCCGGGCCTGCCGCTGTTGATGGTGCGTCTGCCCGACGGGTCGGAGAAGCCGTTCTGGAACACCTTCTACCAGGAGGTCCGCTACCCCCGCGTGGACGCCCAGGACCTGATGGCGGCCGGCCTGCAGTACGCCTCGGCGGACGAGTTGGCCACCCGGGTCAATGCCACCATCGCGGACGGCGGACGACCCGGGGATGCGGACTTCACCGGCTTCGAGGCGTGGCGGGACGCCGTGGTCGACCTGGTGGAGTCGCGGCGCACCTACCTGGGCCAGATGGACCTCAACATCAAATCGCACCTGGTGTGGACGTTCTACGCCGACACCCTGGCCAGACTCGCGGGCTACGGCGCCGAGATCGTCCGGCTGGACGCTTTCGCCTACGCCCCCAAGGAGCCCGGCGAGAAGAACTTCCTCAACGACCCCGGTACGTGGGATCTGCTCGACCAGGTGAAGGCGTTGGCCGACCGGCACGGCTTGAAGCTGCTGCCCGAGATCCACGCCCGCTACGAGGAGGGCATCCACGAGACGATTGCGGCCAAGGGGTTCCTCACCTACGACTTCTTCCTGCCCGGGCTGCTGATCCACGCGTTCGAGACGCACTCCGCCGAGCGCCTGCTCGCGTGGATCGGCGACATCCAGGCCAAGGGCATCAAGACGGTGTCGATGCTGGGCTGCCACGACGGCATCCCGCTGCTCGACCTCAAGGGCCTGCTCAGCGACGACGAGATCGAGTCGGTGATCGCCACGGTGCGCGGACGCGGCGGCTACGTGAAGGATCTCCACGGCCAGCAGGCGACCTACTATCAGGTCAACGCCACGTACTACAGCGCTCTGGGCTGCGACGACGCATCGATGCTGCTGGCCCGGGCGATCCACCTGTTCATGCCGGGCAAGCCGCAGGTGTGGTACCTCGACCTCTTCGCCGGCGAGAACAACCTGGCCGCCGTCGAGCGTGCGGGGTCGGGCGGGCACAAGGAGATCAACCGCACCAACCTGTCGGCCGACGACCTCGAGGCCGGCCTCGCGAGGCCCGTTGTGCAGCGCCAGATCGACCTGCTGCGGTTCCGCAACACCCACCCGGCGTTCGGGTGGGATGCCGAGCTGACGGCGTCCGGAGAAGGCTCGGTGTTGACCTTGGAGTGGTCGCGCGAGGGCCACACCGCACGGTTGGAGGCCGACCTCGCGACCCGGGCGTTCCGCATCACCGCGGACGGCACGGACCTCGACAGCCAAGGCTGACCCTGCGTTCGGCGCCCCCGGCCGGCGGGCAGGGTGCGCCGTCGCAGCGCTCAGACGTCCTCGGGCACCTCGATCTCGGTCACGTCACCCCACGCCGCCGGGGGACGCACCACCAGGACCTCGCACGGGGCTTCACGCACGACGGCGGACGCGACCGTGCCGAGCAGGCGTCCGGCGAGACTGGTGTCTCGGATCGCCCCGATCACGATGAGGTCCGCCTCGTGCTGCTGCGCGGCCCTCAGGAGGGCGGAGGCAGCCTCGCCCTCCACCAGCAGCGACGCCTTGACCTGCGCGCCCAGGCCGGACGCCGTGGATGTCGCGGTCGCCAACGCGTTGCTGGCCGCTTCGCGTCCCAACACAACGGAGGTCCGGGTGTCACCGAGGGTGGTCGTCGCCTTCGCACCCTCGCGCATCGTCATGCCCGAATAGGCGCAGACGATGACGAGGTCGGCCCCCTCGGCAGCGGCCAAGAACGAGGCCCTCGCGACGGTCGGGTCGGACAAGGCAGAGCCATCGGTGCCGACGACGATGCATCCGTACGGAGTCATGCGTGCCATCTCAGGCTCCCTTCGTGGTGACGGTCTCGTCGCCAGAGCCGACCGGCTCGATGTCGCGCACGATCGGGGGCTCCTTGACCCAGAGCATGACCAAGCCGGCGATGCCCAGCAGGATGCCGGCGGCCATGATCGCGTTGTTGGGGTTGTCCCCCAGCAGGTTCTTGTAGATCGCGCCGAACGTGAGCGTCTGGATGAGCATCGGGATGACGATCATCATGTTGACGATGCCCATGTAGACGCCGTAGCGGGTCGAGGGAACCATGCGCACGATCATGATGTAGGGCACGCCCATGATGGACGCCCACGCGATGCCCAGGCCCACGATCGCGACGACCTTGAGCGGCAGGGTCGGCAGTTGCGGGAACAAGACCAGACCCACCGTGGCGCACCACAGGGCGATGGCGTGCACCCACTTCGCGCCCCAGCGGCGGGCCAGGGCAACCAGCCCGAACGCGACACAGAAGGTCACGATGTTGTAGGCACCGTTGATGACGCCCGTGTTCGCGACGGCGAGCTGGTAGCCCTCGGACTGGGCGTCCGTCGTGCCGTACAGCGACTGGGACACCGACAGCGACACGTATTGCCAATAGATGTTCATGGCGTACCACTGGAAGAGGTACACCAACGCCAGCTTCCGCATCTCGACCGGCATGTCGATGATGGCGTCCTTGATCTCGGTGATGAAGTGGCCGGGGCCACCCTTGCTGGCGCGGAGCTCGGCGAGTTCCTTCTCCGTCGGCTCGATCTCGGGCGTTGACAGCACCGAGATGAGCACCGTGGCGATCGAGCAGACCGAGCCGAGGAGGAACGCCGGGTAGACCCACAGCGGGATGCCGACGGACTGACCCAGGCCGAAGACGCCCTGGAAGAACATCAGGCTCAAGTTGGCCAGCGTGATCCCCAGGCCGGTGAAGAACGACTGGGCGAGGAAGCCCTTGCCGAGTTGGGCCGGGGGGAGCCGGTCGGCGATGAACGCGCGGTAGGGCTCCATCGCGGTGTTGTTGGAGGCGTCCAGGAGCCACAGCAGGAGAACCGCCATCCAGACCGCCCACACGAACGGGAACAGCGCCAGGCAGATCGCGCAGCCGATGGCACCGATGAGGAAGAAGGGGCGTCGGCGCCCGCGGAAGAAGCCCTTCTCCACCCATGTTCGGTCTGAGAGGGCCCCGATGATGGGTTGGATGAGCAGGCCCGTGACCGGACCGGCCAGGTTGAGCAGCGGCAATTGGTCGTGTGACGCGCCCAGGAACGTGTAGATCGGATTGATGGCCGTCTGCTGCATGCCGAAGCTGTACTGGATGCCGAAGAACCCGAGGTTCATCAGGAGGATCTGCGGCATGGTCATGATGGGCTTCGTGCGGACGACCGCCGACGTCGTGGGGGCTCCTGCGGTATTCATGCCTGTCCTCCATCCAGATAGGTGCCCAAGCGGGCCAATTCCTTCTCCCAGCCGGCGGCGTGATACTGCGCCACGGCCGGGTCGTACGGCCCCTGGACGATGCGCACGAGCGTGCTGTCGCCACCCATGGCGGTGAACTCGACGCGCAGTTCGAGGGACTCGTTCGGGTCGATGCCGGAGTCGCCCGTGATGCGCTGACGCGCGACGAACACGTCCGGGTCGAAGTACTCGGTGAAGACGGCGTCCGTGGTCACGCGGACGCTCGGGTCGTCGTCGCGCACCTTCACGTGATGGTGCTTGCCGCCGATCCGCAGGTCCGACGTGACGCTCTCCCGCTCGACGTGCCACCCAGGGCTGCCCCGCCACTGGGACATCTCCTCGGGTGCGGTCCAGGCGCGAAACACGCGGGGCCGCGGGTGGTCGAACTCCTGCTCGACCACGACGATGACATTTGCTGACATGCATCCTCCCAGTGGGGGTTGACTCGGCACTCGGGGGCCACCCGAGGCGGTTGCGCAACCCGCGTTGGCTGCCAGCACCGGGGTATCCCGTTGCGCATCATGGCACCCCATCCGGAGCCTGTGCAACGGTCAGGAACGACCATTCTCACCAGGGCGTCGAGAGTCGCTCATCATCGGCAGCGTCCTCGTGGTCGCCTCCCTCGTCCTCATTCGGGACGCCGTCGGGCTGGGCCGCGATCTGCGCCGTGAGCCGCTGGACTTCGCGTTCGAGCCCGCCCCCAGCCGCGGGCTCCTCTCCCCCGGCACCGTGTTCGGCTTGGCTGGCGGCGTCGGGACGCGCCCCGCAAACGCTCCTCGAAAGTGAATCTGCGCCCCCTCCAGCAGGGGCGAATCACGTTTAGAGGTGCATCTGGCTCGCCTCGGCCACGGCGTCCAGCCGCATCTGGTCGTACTGGCCGTTCACGATCGTCACAAGGCAGCCGAGCCCCACCACCTGATCCACCGACGCCGACTCCAGTACGGACGCCATCAGGTCATCACGACGGCGTGACCACCAGCAGCAAGTCGCCACCCTCCACCGTCTGGGACTGCTGCAGCGCCACCCGCTGCACCGTGCCCGCGACGGGCGAGGTGATGGACGCCTCCATCTTCATCGCCTCGATGGTCGCCACCTGGTCGCCGACCGCAACGGTGTCACCCGCCGCGACGGTCAGCGTGACCACGCCCGAGAACGGCGCCGGCACCTGCCCGGGGTCGTCCGGGTTGGCGCGCTCGGCGGCCACGACCGACGACTGCACGCCCAGGTCGCGCACCAGCACCTGCCGGACCTGCCCGTTGACCGTCGCCATCACCGGCCGCAGGCCGCGCTCGTCGGCCTCGCCGATCGCCTGCAGGCTCATCAGCAGCGTCTTGCCGCGCTCGATGGGAACCTGGTGCTCGATGCCGGGCTCCAGCCCGTGCAGGAACTGGCGCGTGGTCAGCACCGAGAGGTCCGAGTACTTCTCGGTGGCCTCCTCGAAGTCCTTCGTCGGGCCGGGGAACAGCAGGCGGTTGAGCGTCCGGCGTGGGTCGGACGCCAGGGCCGCGGCGTCGGCGTCCGACAGGTCGGTCTCGACGGGACGGACCCGGCGGCCCGCCAGCGCCTTGGTGCGGAACGGCTCCGGCCACCCGCCGGGCGGGTCACCGAGGTCGCCGTTGAGGAAGCCGATCACCGAGTCGGGGATGTCGTACTTCTGCGGGTCGGTTTCGAACGCGACCGGGTCGATGTTCTGGCCCACGAGCGCCAGCGCGAGGTCGCCGACCACCTTCGAGCTGGGCGTCACCTTGACGATGTTGCCGAGCATCCGGTTGGCGGCGGCGTACATGTCCTCGATGGCCTCGAACCGGTCACCCAGGCCCAGCGCGATCGCCTGCTGGCGCAGGTTCGACAGCTGTCCGCCGGGGATCTCGTGGTGGTAGACGCGGCCGGTGGGTCCGGGCAGGCCGGACTCGAACTCGCCGTACAGCACGCGGACGGTCTCGAAGTACGGCTCGAGGTCGGACGCCGCCTGCAGGCTCAGACCAGTGGCGCGCTCCGTGTCGTCCGTCGCGGCGATCAGCGCGGACATCGAGACCTGCGAGGTCGTGCCCGCCCACGCCGCGTTGGCGACGTCCACGGCGTCCACACCCGCGTCTATGGCGGCGAGCAGGGTGCCATGCTGTCCGCCGGCGGTGTCGTGGGTGTGCAGGTGGACGGGCAGGTCGAAGTTCTCGCGCAAGGCGGTGACGAGCTTCGCCGCCGCCGGGGCCCGCAGCAGGCCCGCCATGTCCTTGATGGCGAGGATGTGCGCGCCCGCCTCGACCAGTTGCTCGGCCAGGCGCAGGTAGTAGTCCAGCGTGTAGAGCTTCTCGCCCGGTGAGGTCATGTTGCCCGTGTAGCAGAGCGCGGCCTCGGCGACGCCGTGGTCGGTCTTCAGCACGGCCTCGATGGCCGGGCGGATCTGCTCGACATTGTTGAGGGCGTCGAAGATTCGGAAGACGTCGACGCCGGTGCGGGCCGCCTCGGTGACGAAGGCGTCCGTCACGGCCAGCGGGTAGGGCGTGTAGCCGACGGTGTTCCGTCCGCGCAGCAGCATCTGGATCGGCAGGTTGGGCATCAGCTCGTGCAGGGTCGCGAGCCGGGCCCACGGGTCCTCCTTGAGGAAGCGGAGGGCCACGTCGTAGGTGGCGCCGCCCCACGCCTCGACCGAGAACAGCTCGGGCAGGGTGCGGGCGATCCACGGCGCCACGTTCATCAGGTCGCGGGTGCGCACGCGCGTGGCGAGCAGGGACTGGTGGGCGTCCCGGAACGTGGTGTCGGTGACCGCCACCGCCTTCTGCTCGCGCAGGGCGCGGGCGAACCCCTCGGGGCCGAGTTCGAGCAGCCGCTGGCGGGACCCGGCCGGCGGTGCGGCGTACAGATCGACGACGGGCAGCTTGCTGCGCGCCACGACGGGAGTGCGCGGATCGCCGAACGGCTTGTTGATCGTGCGCTCGGCGAGGAACTGCAACAGCTTGGTCGCCCGGTCGGCCGACTCGTGCGGGCGCAGCAACTCGGGACGCTCGTCGATGAACGACGTCGTGGCCCGCCCGGCGAGGAAGTCCGGGTCTGCGAGGACGCCGCGCAGGAAGCCGATGTTCGTGCTGACCCCACGGATGCGGAACTCGGCCAGCGCGCGCTGGGCACGGCGGACTGCCGTGGCGAAATCGCGGCCACGGCAGGTCAGCTTGACCATCATCGAGTCGAAGTGCGCGCCGATCTCGGCGCCGGCGAACACGGTGCCGCCGTCGAGGCGGATGCCCGAGCCGCCCGGCGTCCGGGACACGCTCACCTTGCCGGTGTCGGGGCGGAACCCGTTGGCCG
>CALMPQ010000310.1 GCA_937872005.1 uncultured Propioniciclava sp. | reverse complement strand
CGGCGGGGCGCTCGGCGCCCCCGTGGTCGGCCTGCTCGCCGACCGGTTCGGACGCCGTCGCGCGCTGCTCGCCATGACCGCGGCCGCCGCGGTGTCGATCGCCGCGCTGGCGTCGCTGGCGTGGGTCGCTGTGCCGGTGTCCGTCCAGGCGGTCGTGGCCGGGCTGGTGGGGGCGACGAACGGCCAGGTGGGCGCGATGGCCCGTGCCGGCTGGTCGGCCGCCTTTGCCGGTGAGCCCGACGGACGCCGCAAGATCGAGGTCGCGATGAGCTACGAGACGGTCGCCGACGAGGTGTCGTTCGTGGCCGGACCCATCCTGGGGGCGACTCTGGCGGCGGCCGTGTCGCCGGTGTTCGCCGTCGGTGTGGCGTGGGTGCTGCTCGTGGTCGCCCAGACCTTCTTCGCCTTCAGGCTGCCGGCGGTCCGGACGCTGGCCGGCGGCATCACGCGCGGTCGCATCCCGGCGCGGATGGTGGCGTGGCTCGTGCTCTCCTCCGTCGTGGGCGCCGTGTTCGGCACGACCCAGACCGGCATCGCCGCGCTGTTCCAGGACACCCCCGACGAGGTCTGGACCGGCCTGGTCTACGGCGCGATGGGCGTGGGCAGCGCCGTGTCGGGCCTGTTCGCGCACCGTCTGCTGCGCCGCTGGAGCCTGCCGGTGCGCGTCATGGGCGCAGGGGCGCTGATGGTCGTGTTCGGTCTGGGGCTGGCCGCGACCGGCGTGCCGCTGCTGCTGGCCGTCGCGTGCTTGTCGCTCGGCCTGTGCGTCGCGCCGCTGCTGATCGCGGCGTCCACCGGCACAGAGCGCCTCGCGGACCCGGGCAACACCCTCGTCCTCACCCTGCTCTCGACAGCGGTGATGGTCGGCGTCGGGTCGGGTGCCTCCGCGGCCGGGTGGGTCATCGAGGCGTGGGGTGCCCAAGCAGCCTTGGCGCTGCCCGCCGTGCTCGGGGTCGCCGCCGCCCTCACGGGCGTCCTGGCGCGCGCGTCGCGGGCGGACGCCCACGGCGTCCGCCCCGCGCTGACCACCGCCGCCTGACCCCTTCAAACCCGGGGCTGTCGGCGGTCAGAGGAGTTCGATGGCCCCGGAGCTGCCGTCGATGCGGACGCGTTGGCCGTCGACCAGGCGGGTCGTCGCCGCGTGGACGCCCACGACCGCCGGGATGCCGTACTCCCGCGCCACGACCGATCCGTGGGTCATCAGCCCGCCCACTTCGGTGACCAGGCCCCCCGCGACCAGGAACAGCGGCGTCCAGGCCGGGTCGGTCCCGGGGCAAACGAGGATCTCCCCGGGCTTGAGAGGCGTCGTCCGCGGGTCGAGCACGACCCGGACGGGGCCCTCGGCGACACCCGGCGACACGCCCGCACCGCCGAGGGAGGCAGAGCCGGCACCCAGACCGTCGTAGAACGCCCGCCCGTCCTCGACGAGCACGCGCGGGATCTGGCGCCGGCGCCCCTCAGCCTCGTACACGGCGCGCCGCCCCGCGACGACCTCGTGCCATTCCGCGGCGAACGCGCGCCCGAGCTCGTCCACGCGCAGGAACGCGATGTCGGGGACCGCGCCCAGCCGGCCGTTCTCGACCAGTTCGGCGGCTGAGGCGTCCAGCCCCTCGCGGATCAGCCCCAGGCACCGCACCAGCGTGAACTTCGGGGTCTCCCGCGCGCCCGCCAGGCCGCGGATCGCCCGCGCCGACCGCTTGATGCGCTGCGCGCGGGCCGGGGTCGAGGCGTCCATCAGCTTGCGGATCGAGCGTCCCGCCTCGTGCTGGCCCGCCTTGTGCACCGCGCGCGGCGACGCCCCGGCCGGCAGCGCCAGGTACGCCTTGAGGGTGTGCATGACCGGCGTGGGGTCGTCGCGCCACCGCCGTGCGCCCAGGTCGATCTCGGCGACGCCCCGCATGCCGTAGGACGCCAAGAAGTCGGCGATCGCCGACTGGGCCACGCGCGGGAGGCGTCCGGCCGTGAACTGCCGCGCGAGGTCGGACGCCGGCGTCTCGGCCACCCAGCCCCACGCGGTGGCGTCCCGCTTGATGGTGGCGGCGACGTCGGAGAGCACGAGGTCCATCTCGGTGGTGACGTTGCCCGGCAGCGCGCGCATCGCGGCCATGGCGAGGGCGTCCGCGTCGGGCAGCCGCGTCATGGCGGCGAGTTCGCGCAGCGTGCGCAGCTCCAGCAGGGTCGGCGCCATGATCGGCGCGAATGCCGGCAACAGGGTCGGGAACGCGCGCCGGGCGAAGTCGTCCAGCACCCGGACCCGGGCGGTGAGCCGCTCCTGCGGCGTCCGGCCCTTCGCGGCGCGGTCCATCTCGCGGGCCACGTGGGCGACGAGGAGCTCGGTCGATCGGTCGAGCGTGCGGCGGGCGCGCTCGGGGTTGGCCGACGCGGCTCGGATGCGCGGCAGGAGCCGCGGCACGAGGGTGGCGAACTTGGCGGCGATGCCCGCCGACGGGGACGTCCGCGCCGGGCGCAGGCCCGGCTCCTCGGCGAGCGTGGCGAGGATGGCGGCCGTCCCCGGCTCGACCAGCGGCAGGAACTCGGCCAGCAGCTTCCGTGTCGCCCGGATGCGTATCAGCGAGTCGAGCCGGATCCACAGCCGCTCGCCGGCGGACTGGATGAAGCGGTTGGTGCGCCAGTCGACCCGGCGCCCGACCAGGCGCGCCCCGCCCGACAGCGCCATCCGGATCGCCTCCTGGCCGAGCGGGGTCATCGGCTCCAGCAGACCCTGGAACGCGCCGAAGCTGAACCAGACCTCGGGCTCGTCGTGGCGGGCGGGGTTGGGCGCCGGCAGCGGGTAGAGCGACGTGATCGGGCGGACCTGCAGCACGTGGACGGCCCCGTCGGCGCGCGCCCACTCGACGTCCATCGGCTCGGCGTACAGCTCGACGATGCGGCGCCCCAGGGACAGCACCGACTGCAGGTCCGAGGGCGAGACGGACGCCTGCGCCCCCGCCAGCTGCTGCGAGCGCAGCGTCCCGGTCGCGGTCTCCAGGACGAAGGTGTCGGGCGTCACCCGGCCCGACACGAGGGCGTCCCCGAGCCCGGTGACGGACTCGACGACCGACTCGTCGCGGCGTCCGGTGTGAGGGTTGGCCGTGAACAGGACGCCGGACGCGTCGGCGTCCACCATCTGCTGGACGACCACCGCCAGGGTCGCATCGTGCCCGATGCCGTTGCGGGTGCGGTAGGTGATGGCGCGCTCGGTCCACAGCGAGGACCAGCAGGTGACGATGCTGTCGACCACGGCGTCCAACCCGGTGACGGAGAGGCAGGTGTCTTGCTGCCCCGCGAACGAGAAGCCCGGCAGGTCCTCGGCGGTCGCGGACGAGCGGACGGCCAACGGCCCGGCGGGCTCGCCGCCGTCGAGCAGCGGGGCCAGCGCCTCGACGATCCGGGCGCGCTGCGTGGCGGTCGGGGTGGCCGCCGCAAACGCCGCGCGGATGGTGTCGGATGCCTCGGCCGCCGGGCGGCGCAGCGCCGCCGCGATGGGGGCGGCGAGGCCGTGGTCGGCGACGAAGGCGGCGTACTCGTCAGTCGTGATGACGACGAAGGCGGGGACGGGCAGGCCGGCGTCCCGCAGGCGGACGAGGTTGGCTCCCTTGCCGCCCTGTCGCGCGAGGTCGGCGGAGGGGCTCACGCCCCCCAGTATCCCACCGTTACGACAGCCCCGATTCCCTCCGCCGACAGCCCCCGGCGGGGCTTTCGGTGCGCAGAGCTGGGGCCTCCTGAGAGGTTGGAGCGCTTGAGGCCGGACATGGGGCCGCCTCCGGTGTTCGCGGCGAGCTGGACGCCGGCCGAGTGGGCCATCATCGCGCCCGACTCGATGCGTGCGGGCTCTCCCGGCGCCAGGTGCAGGCGGGCGGCGGCGAAAGCGGGGTTGTGCCGAATCTGGGTTTGCATGGGTCCATGGTGGCCCCTATGGGCCCCGGTTAGGGTGGGTCCCGTGGACATCACGGGCTTCCGGAGAAGCTACGAGCAGGGCGAGTTGGACGAGCGCGACACCACGGAGGTGCCCGTCCGGCTGTTCGACCGCTGGTTCGCCGACGCGCGCCGCGTGGAAGGGCTGGAGCCCAACGCCATGACGCTCGCCACGGCGGACGCCGAGGGTCGCCCGTCGGCGCGCATCGTCCTGCTCAAGGGCTACGACGACGCCGGGCTGGTCTGGTACACGAACTACACCTCGCGCAAGGGCCACGAGCTGGACGCCAACCCGCGGGCCGCGCTGTTGTTCTACTGGGCGCCGCTGGAGCGGCAGGTCCGCGTCGAGGGCCCCGTCGAGCTGGTCACGCCCGAGGAGTCGGACGCCTACTACGCCGTCCGCCCCCTCGACTCGCGGATCGGCGCCTGGGCCTCGCCGCAGCCGGAGGTCATCGCGAGCCCGCGCGGCCACGCCGCGAACACAGCGAAGGCCCAGGCAGAACAGGGAGTGCACCCGCCCCGTCCGGAGCACTGGGGTGGCTATCGCCTCGTGCCCGACGTGTGGGAGTTCTGGCAGGGGCGGACGTCGCGCCTCCACGACCGGGTGCGGTACCGCCGCGACGGCGGGGCGTGGGTCCGGGAGCGCCTGGCGCCGTAGGGCCCACCGGACCCACGGTGGGGGGAGTTCCCTGGCCGAGTCGGCGATCCGCACCCGCCAGGACGTCACGGTCGTCGGCCTGAAGCGGCCCGGGGAGGACTCCATCTACACCGTGCCCGAGACCGTCGTCCTCGAGGGCGACCCATTGATCGTGTCCGGCACCAAGCGCGACGTCGAACGGTTCGCCCGCATCAGTTGAGGCAACCCCGAATTGGAATCCGGGAAGGTCTTCCCCAACACGGTGCACCCACCTACCACGAGCCTCACACCCCCGGCTCGTAGGGCAGACGTCCTGCCTTGACGGCCTTCACCAGCACGGCGTGGTCGGCCTCGGTCTGGTCCGCGTACGCGCGGGCCCAGTCGACGAAGGCCTCGACCGCGGCGTCCTTCTTGCCGAGGTAGCCCGAGATGATGGACGCCCCGGACGTGCGCGCGTGTCCCTTGGCCAGCAGGTGGCCCACGATGCCGGAGTAGTCGACGAGCGCGCCGGGCGTCATCGCGTCGAGGGGGACGCCGCCCTTCATGTTGCGGTACTGGCGCACGTAGTACTGGTGCTCACCCACGGTGGTGTAGCCGAGCAGCGGGTCGGAGACCGTCTGCAGCTGCTGCTGGTACTCCACCACCCGCTGGCCCTGGTGGGCGTGCCAGGCGGTCTCGCCGTGCACGAACGGGGCCAGCACCGAGCGCTGCGCCTGCTTGAGCTGTAGGAACAGCACGTCGTCGGGCCGCGACCCGGCCAGCAGCGCCACCCACGCGCGCATGCCGACCGACCCCACGCCGACGACCTTGTGCGCGATGTCGACCAGCGAGTAGCCGCCGACGATGCGCCGCCACTGGGGGGTCAGTGTGGGCAGGTAGGCGTCCAGGCCGGCGGCAAGCGCCTCGAACTCGGCGTCGGAGGGGTGCGTCACCAGGGGCGGGTCGTCGACGATGCGCGCCGCGTCGGTGGAGCCGCCCGCGAGCTTGGGCAGCATGCGGTCGGACGTCCGCTTGCGGGCCGCCTTTGCCGCGCGGAAGATCTCGTCGCGCAGGCTCGACTCGGTCGCCGTCTCGTGCAGGGCGTTCACGTCGAGGTGGTTGTACGCGCGCCACAGCAGCGGCGTCTTGGACAGGAAGCTGACCTCGTCGCGGTAGGCAGCCACGCACGCGCGGACCGCGTCGGCGCACTGCTCCTCGGTGGCGCCGTTGTCGCGGCCGAGCACCCAGATGGACGCCGTGAGCCGGCGCAGGTCCCACTCCCAGGCGCCGGTGTGGGCCTCGTCGAAGTCGTTGAGGTCGATGACCTGGTTGCCCTCAGGGGAGCGGTAGAAGCCGATGTTGCCGATGTGGGCGTCGCCGCACGCGGTGGTGTGGACGCCGGTGGAGGGCAGGTTCGCCACGTCGTGGGCCATCAGGTTCGCCGTGCCGCGCAGCAGCCCGAAGGGGGAGGCGGCCATCCGCGCGGTGCGGACGCCGAGCAGCCAGGGCAGGCGCCCCCGGTGGGAACGTTCGATGATGCCGACCACGCCGGGGCGGTCCGGCTTGGGCGTCCAGTCGGCGAGCGACTCC
>CALMPQ010000309.1 GCA_937872005.1 uncultured Propioniciclava sp. | reverse complement strand
GACCCCCCCGAACGGAGCTCGTCATGCGCAAGGTCGTCCTCATCCCCGACTCCTTCAAGGGCACGATGTCCTCGGCCGAGATCTGCCAGGTCATGGCGGAAGCCATCGGCCGCCACATCCCGGACGCCGAGGTGGTCTCCCTCCCCGTGGCCGACGGGGGCGAGGGCAGCGTGGACGCCTTTCTCGCCTCCGTCGGGGGGGAACGGGTGCTCGAGCGCGTGACCGGTCCGTTCGCGGGTGAACCGATCGAGGCGTTCTACGGGCGGCTCCCCGACGGCACGGCGGTCATCGAGATGGCCGCCGCCGCCGGCCTGCCCCTCGTCGACGGACGCCCCGACCCCCTCCTCACCACCACCTACGGGGTGGGGGAGCTCATGCTCGCTGCGGCGCGCGCCGGCGCCCGGCACCTCATCGTCGGGGCCGGGGGCAGCGCCACGAACGACCTGGGGTGCGGTGCGGCCGCAGCCCTCGGCGTCCGATTTCTGGACGCCGACGGTGAGGTCTTCGTGCCCACCGGGGGGAGCATCGACCAGGTCGCGCGCATCGACACCTCGGGCCTCGACCCGGCGGTGCGCGAGGCGACCATCACGGTGATGTGTGACATCGACAACCCCCTGCACGGGGAGCGCGGCGCCGCGCACGTGTTCGGGCCACAGAAGGGGGCGGACCCCGAGGTCGTCACCGAGCTCGACCGCCAGCTGGTGCTGGGCGCCGAGCTGATTCGACGCGACGTCGGCGTCGACATCGCCGACGTCCCCGGTGCCGGGGCGGCCGGCGGCCTGGCCGGGGGACTGATGGCCTTTGCGGGCGCCGAACTGCGGCAGGGCATCGACGTGGTGCTCGATGCGGTCGACTTCGAGCGGATCCTGGCGGGCGCCGACCTCGTCTTCACGGGGGAGGGCAAGATCGACTCCCAGTCCCTGTCGGGCAAGGTCGTGGTGGGCGTGGGGCGGCGGGCGGAGCCGCTCGGCGTCCCGGTCGTGGCCGTGGTGGGCGACATCGCCGACGGCTTCGAGCCGGTGTACGACGAAGGCGTCACCGCGGTGTTCAGCATCAACAACCTCGCGATCGACTTCAGCCGGGCCAAGTTGCGCGCGCGGCAGGACCTGACCACCACGATGGACTCGATCCTGCGCTTCGCGGATGTGTTGGGCCGACCCCTTCCGTTGGCGGTTGACTAGGCCGTATGGTCAACCCACGGCACCACCGACCCGTGAGGAGCATCCCATGACCAACGACCCCCGCCCCGACGACATCACCCTCACCGACGACGACATGTCAACCGATGACCCGTCCGCCCTCGCGGGTGGCGCCGCCCCCGGCGACCCCACGCAGCCCGGTGACGCCGATGGCATCGACGGTGGCGACGCCGACGGCACCGACGGCACGGACGGCACGGACGGCACGGACGGTGGCGACGCCGACGGCACCGACGGTGGGGACGCCGACAGCACCGACGCCTGAGGCATGGACCACCTCGCACTCCTCGCCGGCGACCCCGAGACCTTCGTCCAGGAGGTCTGGGGTCGCCGGACCCTCTTCCACGACGCCGACCCCGCCACGCTCGCGGGCATCTTCGGCATCGACCACGCCGACGCGCTGATCACCACCCACGCCTTGAGGACGCCCCAGGTCCGCCTCGCGCAGGACGGCCAAGTCGTCGACCAGGCCCGCTACACGCGCAAGGCGACGATCGCCGGCCAACCCATGACCGGGCTGCTCGACGCCCGCAAGACCCTGGCCCTCTTCGACGGCGGGGCGACCATCATCTTCCAGGGCCTGCAGCGCTACCACGAGCCGCTGCGCCAGCTCGTCCGCGACCTCGAGCGCCAGATCGGCCACCCCTGCCAGGCCAACGCGTACCTCACGCCGCCCGGTTCGCAGGGCTTCGCGCTGCACTCCGACACCCACGACGTGTTCACGTTCCAGACCTACGGTTCCAAGGAGTGGGAGGTCCACGACGCCGACGGCGTCCACGCGATCCACATGCGTCCGGGCACCTGCATGTACCTGCCCACCGGCACCCCGCACATGGCGCGCACCGGGGCGGGGGAGGCGTCCCTGCACGTCACCGTCGGCATCAACCAGGTCACGTGGCGCGACGCCCTGCGCGACATCGTGAACCGGGCCCTGGACGCCGACGACACGCAGGTCGGCCACATGCCCGCCGCTCGCTTCGCCGACCCCGAGGCGCTGGCCGCCGAGTTGCAGGGTCGACTCGCGTACCTCGCCACCCACCTCCACGCCGTGGACGCAACGACCGAGGTCGACCGCCTCCAGACCGCCTTCGAGACCCAGCGCCAACCCCTCCTGGCCGGCGGGCTCCGCGACGTGCTGGACGCGCCCGACCTCGACGACGCCACGGAACTCAGGCGGCGTCCGGGTGGCCAGGCCGTGCGTCGGGACCACGACGACGAGATCGAGCTGCTGCTCGGCGATCGACGCCTCACCCTGCCGGCGCGCATAGCGGACGCCCTCGCCTTCGTCCTCGACGCCGACACCTTCACGCCCGCCGACGTCCCCGTGCTGGACGCCGCGGGCTCGCTCGTCCTGTGTCGGCGGCTCGTGCGCGAGGGGTTGTTGGAAGTCGTGCGATGACCCGCTGCTCGGCGGCCAGCCTCGAGCGGGACGAACCCTTGGTCGCCACCGCCTCGGTCGTCGAACGGTTCCTCCTCATCGAGGATCCGGGCCCGTGGGGGCCGCACGTGCTGCAGTCGGCGCGCCTGTCGGGGCCTGTGCGGGCCAGGCTGCGTCGCGCCGCCCGCGAACGCGGGTTGCGGACGCTCCTGATCCGACGCCCGGTGATACCCCACGCAACGCGCCCACCCGAACACTCCCGCGCCGTGTTCCTGGTCGATGCCCGCCAGGCCACGACGCACGCCACCACCGTCCATGACCTCATGGAGTTGGTCGATCTCGACCTGGCTGGCCCTTCGACAGGCTCAGGGAACGGCGGATGGGCACCCCATCCCCACCCCATCGTGCTGGTCTGCACCCACGGCAAGCACGACCCGTGCTGCGCCGAACTCGGTCGCCCGCTCGCGGCTGCCTTGGCGCGGGCCCACCCCGACCTCACCTGGGAGGCGTCCCACATCGGCGGGGACCGGTTCGCCGGCAACCTCGTCGTCCTGCCCCGCGGTGACTACTTCGGACGCCTCGACCCCACGTCCGGCCCCGCCACCGTGGAGCGCTACCTCGCCGGTGACCTCGACCTCGAGCACCACCGCGGCCGCTCGACCCAGAACTGGGTGGTCCAGGCGGCCGAGGCACAGGCGCGTCACGCCTTCGGCGCCACCCGCATCGACGCCTTCACCGTCACCACGGTGACCCGCCACGAGGACAGGCATGTGGTGGAACTCGTCGTCCGCGGCGAACGCGTCACAGCAACCGTCGCGGTCGACCACCGCGAACCGGCGAGGCTCACCTGTCATGCCGAGACCGACCAACCCGCGCCCCGCTACTGGGTGGAATTGGCCCGCCGCGACTGAGCCCGGCCTGGTAGCCCTTCAAAGGTTGCAGCGGCTCCTGTTCGAACAAGGGCCACTGGAACCTTCGAGGGGCTGCGAGCATCAGGAGCGCTAGTGTCGGGCCATGACCCGGTGGATCGACCAGCCCGACCACGTGCGCTGGCTGCAGGAGCAGTTCGCCGCGCAACTCGCGTTCGGCCGCCACTTCCCGCACCCCGATGGGGGCGCCCACTACCTCGACGCCACCGGACGCCCCGACCCCAGCCAGCCCGTGCACACGTGGATCACGGCCCGGATGCTGCACGTGTACGCCCTCGGCCACATCGCCGGCCTGCCCGGCACCCGACCTCTCGCCGAGCGCGCGCTCGCCGGCCTCACCGGCCCGCTTCGGGACGCCGACCACGGCGGCTGGTTCGCCTCCGTCGGCCCCGAGCCGGGGGAGCGCGACACCACCAAGGCCGGTTACGCCCACGCGTTCGTGGTCTTCGGCGCGGCGTCCGGCACGATGGCCGACCTGCCCGGCGCGCGGGACCTCCTCGACGAGGCGCTCGCCGTGCTGGACCAGCACTTCTGGGAGGAAACCCCGGGCCTCCACCTCGACTCCACCTCGGCCGACTGGGCCGAGGTCTCCGATTACCGCGGCATCAACGCCAACATGCACGCGGTCGAGGCGCTGCTCGCCGCAGCCGACGCCACCGGCGAACCCACCTGGCGCGAGCGGGCCGCCCGCATCACCCACACCGTGCTCGGCTGGGCACGCGATAACGACTGGCGGATCCCCGAGCACTTCACCAGCGACTGGACGCCGATGCTCGAGCACCACCGCGACCAGCCCTACCACCCCTTCGAGCCCTACGGTGCCACGGTGGGCCACGGTCTGGAGTGGTCGCGCCTCGCCCTGCACGTCCGCGCCGCCACCGACCCCGGCGACGACCACCTCCTTGACGCTGCCCGCCACCTGTTCGGCCGCGCCGTCACCGACGGCTGGCACGACGGTTTCGTCTACACCACCGACTGGTCCGGACGCCCCGTCGTCACCCAGCGCATGCACTGGGTGCTCGCTGAGGCGATCTCCGCTGCGGCCGCCCTGAGCACTGCCACCGGTGCCCCCGACTACGAACAGCACTACCGCCGCTACTGGGACTGGGCCCACGCCCACCTCATCGGCCCCGACAGTTCCTGGCAGCACGAGCTCGACGAGCACAACCGGCCGGCGGCGACGGTGTGGCCGGGGCGTCCGGATCTCTACCACTCGGTGCACGCCGTGCTGCTTCCGCGCCTACCTCTGGCGCCGACCGCCCCCGCCGCGATCGCCCGACGCCTCTTGATCTGAGCCTGACAAGCAGAAACGATGGGGGCATGGCAGAGAATCGACGCAGGGTCCTGATCACCGGCGCGACCGGGGGCATCGGCCTCCTGCTCGAGGAGCGTCTGGCCGACGCGTACGAGGTCATCCCGCACGGTCGCACCCCCAAGAACGAACGGCAGGAACAAAACCTGCGCAGGGCCGACCTCGAGGACTACGCCGACGTGCGGGCGCTCATGGACGGCGTCGACACCGTCGTGCACCTGGCCGGCGCAGCCTCTCCCGAAGCCACGTGGGACGACGTCCTGAGCGCCAACATCATCGGTCTCCGCAATGTCCTGGAGGCCGCCCGCGAGGCGGGCGTCCGCCGGATCGTCTACGCGTCGTCGAACCACGCCATGGGCATGTACGACCGGTACGAGGACTGGCCCGTCTACCCCCACCACCTGCCGCGCCCCGACTCGCTCTACGGCGTCAGCAAGGTCTTCGGCGAGGCCCTCGGCCGGTTCTACCACGAGGAGCACGGCCTCGACTTCATCGCCCTGCGCATCGGCTGGGTGACCCAGAACCCGCTCGACGCCGACGAGGACGTGCTGCGCGCCATGTGGCTGAGCGAGGACGACACCGTCCACGTCGTCCAACGGGCGATCGAGGCCGAGTGCCGCTTCGGGCTGTTCTACGCCGTCTCCGACAACCCCAACCGCCGCTGGGACCTGACCAACACCATGCTTGAGCTCGGCTATCGGCCCCAGGACAGCTGGACCGACCTCCCCGGCGCCGAGGAGGTCGTCGTCGAGGGTGGCGCCGAGGTGCGCGACACCTGGCCCGAGGGCTCCTGACATGCGCCTCCCCGGGCCGCTCCGGGAGCTCCGATCCCGCTACCGCGCCACCGGCGCCGACCTGCCCTTCGGCGACCCCACCCGGGCCCACGGGGTCGCCATGTCGACGTGACCCTCACCGACCGCCTGCCGTGGCCGCACCCGTTGTTCGGCGGGTCGAGCTGGTTCCAGACCGTTGCGGGGCTGAACCAGTACTGGCACCCGTGGCTGCTGGGTGGGCGGGCGTCCGGGGTCGTCGAGGTCGACGGCGACCGCTGGGAGTTCGCCGAGGCCCAGGTCTACGGCGAGAAGAACTGGGGCAAGGGCGGGTTCCCCGACAGCTGGTGGTGGGGTCAGGCCCATGGTTTCGCCGAACCGGACGCCTGCGTCGCCTTCGCCGGCGACGAGGTGCACGCGGGGGCGCTGCGCACGGAGGTGACGGCCCTGGTGGTCCGGCTGCCGGACGGCACGGTGGCCCGTCTGGGCAACCCGGTCACCTCACCGGTCACCGCACGCGTGGGTGAGGACACCTG
>CALMPQ010000308.1 GCA_937872005.1 uncultured Propioniciclava sp. | reverse complement strand
GTCGCGTGGAACCGTCGCGACCTGCTGGCCCAGACCCTGGAGGGTCTCGCCGCCCAGACCCGCCCCCTCGACGCGCTGGTGGTGATCGACAACGCGTCCACCGACGACTCGGCCGCCCTGGCGCGCCGTCACCCGGTCGTGACGGAAGTCGTCTCGCTGCCCACCAACACGGGCGGCGCGGGCGGCTTCGCCGCGGGCATCGCGCGCGCCCTGGCCCACCACGACGCCGACCTCATCTGGGTGATGGACGACGACACCGTGCCCACCCCGACCGCGCTGGAGGAGCTCGTCAGCGCCCGCATCCGCTACCCCGGGCGGGTGACGGTCGCGGCGTCCCGGGCCGACTGGACGGATGGTCGCGAGCACCCCATGAACCGCCCGCGGCCCCGGCCCGGGGCGTCCCGGGTGGCGGTCGGGGCTGCCGAGATGGCGGGCGCCTACCCCATCCGGTCGGCGTCCTTCGTCTCGATCCTGATCGATGCCGCGGCGGTGCGCCGCCACGGGTTGCCCGAGGCGGCCTACTTCCTCTGGAACGACGACTTCGAGTACACCGCGCGCCTGCTGCGCGATGGCGTGGGCCTGTACGTGCCCACCTCCCGGGTGCACCACCTCACCAAGGTGTTCGGCAGTTCGGACGCCGACCCCGGGCCCCGCTTCACGAACGAGGTTCGCAACAAGCTCTGGGTCTTCACGCGGTCCGACGCCCTGGGACCGCTCGACCGCGCCCTCTACGCCGGGTCCACCGCCGTGCGGTGGACCCGCATGCTGGCCCGCTCCGGCGACCGGCGCGCCCTCGCGGGCTTCGGCCGCCGCGGGCTCGTCGAGGGCCTGCGTCGGCCGCGTCGGACGGTCGACGTGCTGGCCGGCACGCCGGTGGCCGACGACGTGGCCGGCATCGAGCGGGGGGCCGGCCGTGCCTGACGTGACCGCCTTCTCGGTGCTGCTGCCCGTCTACCGGGGCGACCAGCCGGCCTTCTTCGAACGGGCCGTCCGCTCCGTGACGGAGGACCAGACCTTGCGCCCGGCCGAACTCGTGGTGGTCGTCGACGGGCCCGTGCCCTCGGGAATCGCCGAGGTCCTGCGCCGCGCCGAGGCGGGCGAGTTGACCGCCGGGGTGGGCGTCCGGGTCGTCGCGCTGCCCGAGAACGTCGGTCTGGCCCTCGCCCTCGATGCGGGGCTGGCGCAGTGCTCCCACGAGGTGGTCGCACGTGCCGACGCCGACGACGTGTCGTTGCCCACCCGCTTCGAGCGGCAGGTTCCCCTGGTGGCGGGCGGTGTCGACTTGCTGTCCTCGGCGATCGTCGAGTTCGAGCACGACGAGCACGTCCGGGGTCTGGTGCGGGCGTGGCCGAGCCACCCCACCGAGATCGCCCGGGTGGCGCGCCTGGCCGACCCGTTCAACCATCCGTCGGTGGTGTACCGCTGCTCCGCCGTGGCCGCCGCGGGGGGCTATCAGCACCTCGCCCGCATGGAGGACTACTGGCTGTTCGTCCGGATGCTCACGGCCGGTGCGCGGGTGGCGAACCTGGCCGAGCCCCTCGTCCTGTACCGGGTTGGGGCGGGCGCCTACCGGAGGCGCGGCGGGTGGGAGTTGGCCCGCTCGGAGTGGACCCTCCAGACCCGCATGCTGCACCTGGGCTTCACCAACCCGGCCCAGTTCGTGCGCAACCTCGTGGTGCGGGGGCTGTGGCGATTCGTGCCGCCGCTGCTGCGGCGCCCCTTCTACGCAGCCTTCACGCGCTGGCGCGAGGGCGGGAGTGCTGAGGACAGCCCCGCAGCGCACTAGCATTCCCTCCCGTGCTCCTCACCATGACCGACCCGACGCGGCAACGTCGCTTCCTGCCCGAGATCCAAGGGTTGCGCGCGCTGGCGGTGGGGCTGGTCGTCCTGTTCCACCTGTGGCCGGCTCGGCTGACGGGCGGCTTCGTGGGGGTGGACGTCTTCTTCGTCATCTCGGGCTACCTCATCACCAGCCACCTCCGCCGCGAGCTCGACGACACCGGACGGATCCGGTTGGGCTCCTTCTACGCACGCCGCATGCGGCGCCTGCTGCCGGCCAGCCTGCTCGTCCTGGCGGTCACTGGGGTGGCGGCCGCGCTCGTCCTGCCGCCCCAGTTGGCGCGCGCGGCCGGGCGCGAGGTGGTCGCCAGCACCCTGTATGTCGAGAACCTCTGGCTGGCCTCCCGAGCCGTCACGTACTCGGCCTCCAACGACATCGCCTCCCCCGTGCAGCACTACTGGTCGCTGTCCACCGAGGAGCAGTTCTATGCGGTGTGGCCGGCCCTCATCATGGTCGGCGCGTGGCTCGGGCGTCGCTGGCTGCGGGGCCGCACCAACCTCGCGATCGGGTGCGTGCTGGGCGCGTTGGCGCTGGCCTCGCTCACCCACTCGGCGACGCTCACCGCGGCCGACCCCGCCGCCGCGTACTTCGTGACCACCACCCGCGTGTGGGAGTTCGCCGCGGGCGCCATGACCAGCTTCTTCCTCTCGCGCTGGACGCCCACCCCTGCGTTCGCCCTGCTCCTGCGGTGGGGCGGGTTCGCCGCCATCGTCGCCACGAGCCTGCTCATCAGCCAGGCGACGCCCTTCCCCGGCCTGGTCGCCCTCGCCCCCGTGCTCGGCACGGCCGCGGTCATCGTGGCCGGCGACACCAGCCCCCGCGACCCCCTCGCCCGCATCGACCGGCTGCCACCGGTGCGCTGGCTGGGCGACGTGTCGTACTCGGTCTACCTGTGGCACTGGCCCCTCATCGCGCTCCTGCCGTTCGTGACCGGCCGTGACTTGGCCTGGCCGGAGCGGATCGGCATCCTCGTCGCCACCGGCCTACTGGCGGAGGCGTCCCACCGCTGGGTCGAGCAGCCCTTCCTCACCGGACGCCTCCGCTCGGCCGGTGTGCCCACCACGTTCGTCGCCACGGGGGTGGCCATGGCGGTGCTGGTCGGCGCCACGCTCGGCCACGCGGCCTGGACCGAGCGCGCCGAGCAGGACGCGGTCCGGGCGCGCTATGGCCAGTTGGCGAGCGACCCGTGCCTCGGCGCGGCGGCGGCGCTCGACCGCGAGGAGTGCGGCGACCCGTTCGCGGTCCCCCTCGTCGCCCCGGTGACCGAGGCCGACTCCCCGTGGGCGAGGCCGGCGTGCGACCCGGAGTGCTGGGAGGGTCCCCGACCGGCGAAGGTGGTGGCCCTCGTGGGCGACTCCCACGCCGACGTGCTCTACCACACCTTCGACGCCCTGCTGGCCGGCCGCGACTACGGCATCGCGCTGTTCTCGAAGGGTGCGTGCCCCCTGAACCTGGCCGGGCGCGACCAATGGCTCGACGAGCCGCCGCGGGACCCGGCGGAGTGCGGCGACTGGTCGGCCGAGGTCGTCGACGAGATCCGCGCCCTGGACCCCGACCTGGTCGTCAGCTCGGCCTACGTCGAGTCCCGGTGGTCCGACCCGTCCGTGGGCGTGGCGGGCTACCACCGCACGTGGGCCGCCCTGACCGACGTGGCACCGGTGGTCATCCTGCGGGACCACCCGACGACCGGCGGCGTCTGGGGGCCGGAGTGCCTGGCCCGCAGCCCGGGCAACCCGGAGGCGTGCTCCGTGCCCCGGGCGGTGGCTCTCCCGCCCGACTCGGCGTGGGACGCCGCGGGTCCTGGGGCGCCCGAGGACGTGACGCGCATCGACCTCAGCGACCTGTTCTGCGACGCCGCGCGGTGCCACCCCGTCGTCGGTGGGCTGCCCGTCTACTGGGACAAGGACCACATGAACGCGACCTTCGCCCGATCGCTGGCGCCGGCGCTCCTCCTACGGTTGGAGATCCCCTGATCGGGGCGTGGATGCGTGGGGGTCGAGGGGCTTGCCCGTGGCGAGCCACTCGGCCTGCAGCATCTGCAGGGCCTGCGCGCGGCGCGCATCGTCCTCGACGTCGTCGCGCAACTGGCTGAACTGCTGCCAGACGGCCTGCTCGCTGGTGGGGAGGACGCGGCGGGCCACGCCGCGGGCCTTCCGGACGGGCCACGAGCCCAGCACCCGCTTGCCGACCGACCGGATCGCGGAGCGCGAGGAGGCCGTGCCCTGCCACGCCAGGTGCGCCGCGGCTGCGGATGAATCCGGATTCGCCAGGGCCTCGCGCAGGGCGCGGACCGGAGCCGGCAGCGCCGCGACCCAGGGGCCGTCGGGGAAGAACTCGTCGAGCAGGGCGGCCAACGAGGCTCGCAGCCGGGGCGTCAGGTCGGGATGCCCCAGGACGGCCTCGTCGGCGAGGAACTCGAAGACCCACCCCAGCAGGTCGGCCCGCCAGGTCTCGAGCCAGCCC
>CALMPQ010000307.1 GCA_937872005.1 uncultured Propioniciclava sp. | reverse complement strand
TCATCACGCCGTTGAAGGACCGCTTCGGCGCCGAGATCCGCACCCACTACCCGCTCGAGCTGGCCGACGAGGTCGCGGTCATCGAGCAGGAGGCGCACCTGGTTGCCGAGGTGCCGCCCGTGCTCCTCGAGGTGCTGGCCCGCTTCACCCGGGCGCTGCGCGAGTCGCCGTCGGTCAACCAGCGCTCGGGCGTGTCGGCCCGCTTCGCGATCGCCGGCGCCGAGACCGTCGCCGCCGCGGCCCGGCACCGCGCCACCGTGCGGGGCGAGCCGGACGCCGTCGCCCGCCTCGTCGACCTCGAGGCCGCCGTCGACGTGCTCGGCGGCAAGATCGAGTTCGAATCGGGTGAGGAGGGCCGCGAGTGGGACGTACTGGCCCACCTGCTCCGCGTCGCCACCGCCGACGCGGTGCGCGCCCACCTGCGGGGCATCGACCTCGCGCCCTTGGTCGCCGCCCTCGACGGGCAGAGGACGGTGGTGACCGGGGAGCAGGTGACGGCGTCCGAGTTCTTGGGCAGCCTGCCGGGCCTGCGCGGCTCCGACCTGTACGACAAGATCGGCGAGCGGCTCGGCGCCACCACCGACGGCCAGCGCGCCAGCGCGATCGAGCTGGCGCTCGAAGGCCTGTACCTAGCCCGCCGCATCTCCAAGGAGTCCGACGATGGCGAGACGATCTACGGGTGACGCCCGCTACGGGCGCTACACCGGCGGGCCCGACCCGCTCGCACCCCCGGTCGACCTGGCCGAGGCGCTCGACGCCGTCGCCGAGGACGTCATGGCCGGCTACTCACCCGAGCACGCCCTGCGGGAGTTCCTCCGCCGCGGTGGCGCCGGGCGGGACGGCCTCGACAACCTGGCCCGGCGCGTCCAGACCCGGCGGCGCGACCTGCTGAACCGACACAACCTCGGTGGCACCCTCGACGAGGTGAAGCGGCTGCTCGACGCGGCCGTGCTGGAGGAGCGCAAGCAACTCGCCCGCGACGCGATGATGGACGACGACGACCGCGCCTTCCGGGAGATGCGGCTGGCCAACCTGCCGTCGTCGACCGCCGCCGCGGTCAATGAGCTGGCCTCCTACGACTGGCAGTCGAGTGGGGCGCGGGCGTCCTACGAACAGATCAAGGACCTGCTCGGCCGCGAGTTGCTCGACCAGCGCTTCGCGGGCATGAAGCAGGCCCTGCAGGGCGCCACCGACGCCGATCGTGCTGCGATCAACGAGATGCTCACCGACCTCAACGCGCTGCTCGACAAGCACCGCCGCGGCGAGGACACCCCCGAGGACTTCGCCGACTTCATGGCCAAGCACGGCGACCAGTTCCCCGAGAACCCCCGTACCGTCGAGGAACTCATCGACGCGCTCGCCGCCCGCTCGGCCGCCGCGCAGCGGATGATGCGTTCGCTGACCGCCGAGCAGCGCCGCGAGCTGATGGAGCTGTCGGCCCAGGCGTTCGGCTCGCCCGCGCTCTTCGCCCAGCTCGACCAGCTGGACGCCACCCTGCAGTCCCTGCGCCCCGGGCTGGACTGGGGCGGCTCGGAATCCTTCTCAGGCTCGGAGGGCCTGGGGTTGGGCGACGGCACCGGCGTCGTGCAGGACCTGGCCGAACTCGACGCCCTGACCGAGCAACTGGGCCAGGGCTACGCCGGGGCGCGGGCGTCCGACATCGACGTGGACGCGATCATGCGCCAACTGGGCGAGGACGCCGCCGTCTCGGCCCGCACGCTGGCCGAGCTCGAGCGCGCCCTGCGCGACGGCGGGCTGCTGCAGCGCCAGGCGGACGGCTCGCTGAAGCTCTCGCCGCAGGCGATGCGTCGGCTCGGGAAGGCGTTGCTCGCGGACGCCTCGCGCCAGCTCACCGGCCGCACCGGCTCCCGGGATGCCCGCCTGGCCGGCGCGGCGGGGGAGCAGACCGGCGCCACCCGCGCCTGGGAGTTCGGGGACGCCCAACCGTGGGACGTGACCCGCAGCCTGACCAACGCGATCCTGCGGACGGCCTCCGCCGGCGACGACGTGGGGGAGGGCGTCCGGTTGGAGGTGGGAGACGTGGAGGTCGTCGAGACTGAGGCGCGGACGCAGGCTGCGGTGGTGCTGCTCGTCGACACGTCGTACTCGATGGCGGCCGAGGGGCGCTGGGTGCCGATGAAGCGCACGGCGCTGGCGCTGCACCACCTGGTGTCGACGCGGTTCCGCGGCGACCGGCTGCACGTCATCGGCTTCGGGCGGCACGCGCGCGGCATGGGCATCGACGAGCTGACCGGGCTGCCGCCGGTGCGCGAGCAGGGCACCAACCTGCACCACGCGCTGCTGCTGGCGGCGCGGTTCTTCGGCGACCACCCGTCGCTGCAACCCGTGCTGCTGGTGGTCACCGACGGCGAGCCCACCGCGCACCTGACCGCCCACGGCGAGGCCTGGTTCAGTTGGCCACCCGAGCCCGAGACCATCCAGCGCACCGTCGCTGAACTCGACCGCATCGGACGCCGCGGCACCCGCACGACCATCTTCCGGCTCGGGGACGACCCGGCGTTGGTGCGCTTCCTGGACCAGCTCGCCGAGCGAATCGACGGCCGCGTCGTCGCCCCCGAGGTCGACCACCTCGGGTCGGCGGTCTTGGGGGAGTACCTCCGATCGCGGCGGGGGCGCCCGGGCGGGTGACTCAGGCGCGCAGCGACGCCAGCGGGCCGATGTACTTCACCGGGTCGACGGGCTTGCCCGACTCGTAGACGATGAAGTGCAGGTGCGGCTTGGTGGACAGGCCGGTGTTGCCGACGTAGCCGATCACCTGGCCCCGGTTGACCCACTGGCCGCGGGACACCGTGGTGCTGGCCATGTGCAGGTAACCGGTGCCGACGCGGGGAGTCCCGGCGACGGTGCCGTGGTCGATCTTCACGTACAGGCCGGCGCTGCTGTCGCGCGCGATCGTGGTGACGGTGCCGGCCTCGGCAGCGAGGATCGGCTCCCCGGCGCGGTTGCCGATGTCGATGCCGTTGTGGAGACGCCAGGTCCGCAGGATCGGGTGGTAGCGGTTGCCGAAGGGGCTCGTGGGGCTGCCCTGGGTGCCGGTGGGCTGCAACAGCGCGGTCCCGGCATCGGGTGTGGTCGGCCCCGGTGCGGGAGCGGGCGCCGGTGCCGGTGCCGGTGCCGACACGGGGGCGGTGGAGGCACAGGCGTAGTACGCCGCAACGAAGCCGGCGCCGCCGTCCAGGCGGAGCCAGCTGCCCTGGATCGTGCCCGCCATGGGGGTGCCCTGCGTGAGGCGGCGCACTTCCCTGGACGCGGTGGTGGCCTGCGCGCGGACCCGCACCCACGGCGTCCGGCAGACGGCGAAGCCGCCCGGGGTGACAGTGGGGGACTGGGGTTGGGCGGGGGCCGCCTGCCGACCGGCCGTGGCACAGGTGTAGTAGGCGGCGACGAAGCCGCCGCCGTCGAGGCGGAACCACGAGCCCTGCTGGGTGCCGGTGACGGCGGTGCCGCGGGTGAGGCGTCCGAGCTCCTTGGACGCGGTGGTGGCCGCGGAGCGGACACGGACCCAGTCGTAGTTGCAGATCGCGCGGCTCTCCGCGGCCTCTGCGGTGGCCGGCGCGACGAGGACGCCGACGAGGGCGAACAGGGCGGCGCCGAAGACTGAGAGCAGTCGGGCAGGTGTGCGCACGGCGGAATCCCATCTCCACTAGGCCGAAACGATCAATGAACCGGCCGAGCGGGGGTGGTGGCCACCAGCATGCTCTCGACAAGGCAGGTTGGGCTTCAAGCCGATGCCCCAGAATCGGGCGGCAAGTCTCAACCGCCACCTGAGAGATCGCTGAGGAAATCCCCGGTTGGGAGTGTCTGCAGGCTCGGGAGGGGAGTGCCGCCTAGCCTGCGGGTGTGGAGCAACGTCGCCAGTACCGGTGGGACATCCAACCTCGGTTCTTCGTCATCCTGGGCCTGTTCCTGGCCCTGGTGCTGGGGGTGTGGGGGATCGGGTCCCTGATCGGTGGCGCGATGGCGCCCAAGGGCGTGGAACTGCCGCGCGGTGGGCGGACCGTCTTCCCCGAGCACCGACTCGTCGGCTACTCGGGCTACCCGGGCGCGGCGGCACTCGGTCGACTGGGCACGGGCGACATCGACACGCGGATGGCGGAGATCGAGCAGGTCGGCGCCGACTACGCGCGCGGGCGGAAGGTGCTGCCCGTCATGGAGCTGATCGCGGTCACGGTGCACACCGAGCCGGGCGCCGACGGCCTGTACCGGGCACGGATCAAGGACGACATCGTCGAGAGCTGGCTCGCGACCGCACGGAAGCACAAGGCGATCCTGCTCCTCAACATCCAGCCCGGGCGGTCGGAGTTCATCGAGGAGGTGCGGCACTTGGAGAAGTGGCTCGTGCAGCCCGACGTGGGCCTGGCGCTGGACCCGGAGTGGTCCGTCGGCCCCGACGAGGTGCCCGGCAAGGTGTACGGCCACACGACGGGCCTGGTCCTCGACGAGGTGGCGAGCTATGTGGCGGATCTCGTGGCCGAGCACAAGCTGCCCGAGAAGGTCGTGCTCTACCACCAACTGCACGCCGACATCGTGTCGGAGGAGGACCGGTTGGTGCCGCATGAGGGCGTGGCCCTGGTGAAGTCGATCGACGGCATCGGTTCGGCCGCGGCGAAGGTCAACACCTGGAACAAGATCGTCAGCACCACGCCGTCGCACGTGAACCTCGGCTTCAAGCTGTTCTACGACGAGGACGCCCGCCACGGCCCGTTGATGTCGGCCGACCAGGTGATGGAGCTCAAGCCCGAGCCGCAGTACATCCTGTACGAGTGAGCGCTTCGGCGTCGTTCGGGTAGCGTCGATCGAGTGCACATGAAATAGCTTGGTCTGGTCGTTGGTGTCGCCTCTCTCGCCGTGGCGGGTTGCACGGCTGCGCCGTCCCCGTCGCCGTCGGTGTCGGCAACCGGAGCACCAACCCCCGCGCAGGCATCCGCGACGCCGGACGCGCAGGGGAGTGCGCCCGCGGCGTCCAGCCCGAAGTTGGCTGCCGCGCAGCAGGCCGCCGAGGGCTTGGGCTACTCCTGCGAGCGCGTCGAGCCTGCGGTTTCCATGATCGCGGCGCAGGTCGAATGCGCACAGGGCGGGGCGGAGTTGATCGTCGCCGAGTACGTGAGCGCCGCCGACCGCGGCCCGCACATCCGGTCGTGGGCCCCGCTCACCATCGTTACTCCACGATGGTGGCCGCCTCGGGCGACAGGAGCCTTCTGAAAGCGGTGGTCGACACCCACGCGCAGCAGCCGCCGCAGGGTCGTGGATGCCGCGCTCCGAATGGTTGTCCGATAATGCACATTATGACATTTTGTTGGGGGTGGGCGGTCCCCCTTCGACCTTCGGACGGCGAGAACTTCGTACCTGCGGACCGGGTCGGTCGAAAGCCGGAACTGCTC
>CALMPQ010000306.1 GCA_937872005.1 uncultured Propioniciclava sp. | reverse complement strand
GGCCCTACCACGTGGACCCCGAGGTGAACCACGGCATCCCCGAGATGATCAACTCCCTCGGCATGGTGGTGCTGAGCGAGGACGCCATCGCCTCGGTTCCCCGCCTGGAGCGACCCCTGCGCGTCATGGACCAGTGGAGCTATCACGCGCGGCTCTACGAGGCGGCGGGCGTGGTGCGGTCCGAGCCCGCGCTGCAACTCGTGCAGCTCAACTCGTTCGGCTGCGGGCTGGACGCCGTGACCACCGACCAGGTGCAGGAGATCCTCGAGGCGGCCGACGACGTCTACACGGTGCTGAAGATCGACGAGGTGTCGAACCTGGGCGCCGCGCGGATCCGGCTGCGCTCGCTCGCGGCAGCGACGGCCGAGCGGCGCCGCTCGGCGTCCATCGTCACCTACGACCCCGACCTCGTCGGCGACCGGTTCCCGGTGTTCGACAAGGCCGCGCGGAGGACGCACACGCTGTACGCGCCGCAGATGGCGCCCATCCACTTCCGGCTGCTGGTGCCGGTGATGCGGCGGGTCGGCTACGACGTGAAGCTGCTCGAGCACGCGTCGGCCGACGACGTCGAGGTGGGGCTGCAGTACGTCAACAACGACGTCTGCTACCCGGCGATCATGGTGATCGGACAGCTCATCAACGCGTTCATCGCGGGCGGCGCCGACCCCGAGAACTCATCGGTGGTCATCACCCAGACCGGCGGCATGTGCCGGGCCACCAACTACGCCGGCATGCTGCGCAAGGGGCTCAAGGACGCCGGGTTCGCCCAGGTGCCCGTGCTCGCCATCTCGGCCCAGGGGCTGGAGGAGTCGCCGGGGTTCAGGCTGACGCCGGGGCTGATCCACCGGGCGCTGCAGGCGATCGTCGTCGGCGATGTGCTGCAGACGGTGCTGCTGCGCACGCGTCCGTACGAGGCCGAGCCCGGCTCGGCCGAGGCCCTCTACCGGCACTGGGACGCCGTGGCCGGTGAGTACTTCTCGTCGGGCTGGTCGTCGACCTTGGGGCGGCGGGTCGGCTACGGCTGGCTGGTGGAGCAGATCGTGGCGGCCTTTGCCGGGTTGGCACTGAAGCCGGGCCCGCGGCGTCCGAGGGTGGGACTGGTGGGCGAGATCCTGGTGAAGTTCTCCCCCGACGCGAACAACGACGCGGTGCGGGTGATCGAGGCCGAAGGATGCGAGGCCGCCCTGCCCGGCTTGCTGGAGTTCTTCCTGATGAACATGACCTCGGCGTCGTGGCGGTTCGAGAACCTGGGCATCGGCACCAAGCGGTCGGTGAAGCTGCAACAGGGCATCGTGTGGCTGATCGAGCAGTACCAGCGTCCGGCGATCCGGGCGCTGACGCGCGCCAACGCGTCGAGAGCCCGTGTTCCGAGCGCCGACAGCCCGCGTTCCGAGCGCCCAGAGCCCGTGTTCGACGTCCCCCACCCGATCGGCGAACTCGCCCAGCGGGCCGAGTCGATCATCTCGCTGGGCACCACGGCTGGCGAAGGGTGGCTGTTGGTCGCCGAGATGATGCAGCTCATCGAGGAGGGCTGCCCGAACATCATCGTCGCCCAGCCGTTCGCGTGCCTGCCGAACCACGTGGTCGGCAAGGGCGTCTTCCGCGAGCTGCGCCGGTTCTACCCCGAGGCCAACGTGGTGTCGATCGACTACGACCCGGGCGCCTCGGAGGTCAACCAGCTGAACCGCATCAAGTTGATGGTCGCCACCGCCCACAAGAACGCCGGACGCCTCACGCCCGAGACCGTCGGACCCCGAGCGTTGTCGATCACGCCGGTGCGGACGTCGGTGCCGGTCTAGCTAGAGGTCGGCATTCCAGTCCGACGGTCGCCCTCGTCCAGCGTTTCGTCAGTCCGAGCCCAGCGAAACGTCAGATCCTGCCCAGCGTTTCGCCAATTCAAGAGCAGCGAACTGCTACTCATCGAGATCGTCTCCACTCCCCATCTCGTCGCTCTGGGCCGCCTGACGGGCGCTTCCGGGAGGCATGATGGGGGTCGTGAACCTCCCCGACCAGGTACTCCCGCTGGTACGCACGCGCGCGAATGTGGCCCAGTGGCGAACGGCCGACGACTACGGCATGCACTTGCACGAAGCCGTCGACATTCTCGAGAGAGCAGCCGCGGCAGACCCCGCGGAGGCACTCACCGTCACCCAGAAGGCCATTGCCAGCGCGTGCAAGGTGATCATGCGCGCGGACGATTCGAGCGGCATCATCGGTGACGCGATCCGGCGGATGCTTGACCTACACCCGGAGCTTGCCGCCCTGGCACCTCCGCCGCGCCGCACGCTGCTGGACTGGATGACCCGGTTCCAGTTCGACAACGAGTGCGACTACTTCGAGATCGACCCGGCCGCCTACGCCCCCGCGCTGGGCCAGGAAGGCATGGAGGCGTACCGCGTCAAGCTCGGCGAGATCAGGGCGACCCTGCCGCCAGCTCCCACCGAGGACGAGGAGCGGGCGCTGTACCGAGCCGATCGTCCAGCGTGGGAACGGACGATCACCCACCGGCACACCCGGTTCGTCCTCGACTGGAACGACCGCCGGCTCGCCGTGGCGGATCGTGACGTGGACGCCGTCATCGCCACCCACTCACGCGAGCGCAAGGTCGCCGCGTGGCTGCACGAGACCGCGGAAGCGCTGGCCGAGATCGGCGCATTCGACCTCGCCATCGACTGGGCCAGGCAGGCCACCCACTTCGACCTCGGCCACCAGGCAGCCAAGGCTTCCGGCTACTGGTGCGAGCTGCTGGCCGAACACCGCCCGGACGAAGAACTCGCCGCCAGGTTGGAGGTCGTCCGCCGCTGGCCGACCGCGTCGAACGCCGCGACACTGCGGACGCGAGCAGGCGCCTCCTGGCCCCACCACGAGGACGAGGTGATGGCGACCCTCGAGAAGCGACCGCGCGAGGCCGTCTCGTTCGCGCTGCACGGCTTGAAGGACCTCACGCTGGCCTGGTCGCTCGCCCACACCCACTCCCTCGACGACTTTGGGCTGTGGCAAGAACTGGCTGACCGCTATGAGAAGGTCGAGCCGCTGGCGGTCCTGCCGATCAACATCGAGCTGGTGCTGGCCGAGCTCGAACATGCGGACGCCAACCGCTACCGATCCGCCGCCCGTCGGCTCGCCAAGATGCGCCGGCTCGCCTCGGGAACATCAGCGGCCGAGGGTGTTGACCGGCTCATCGCCGAGCTCCGGGAGACGCACCGACGGCGTCCGCGCCTGCAGCAGGAGTTCGACCGGGCTCGGCTGCCCTCGGTGCGCCGCTGACCGACAGAATTCGACCGACACTCGTTCGACCGCGGTGCCACGAACGTCGGTCGAAAAGTGTCGACCGACGTTTCTCGGCGCTGGCGCGCGTCGCGTCAGAGCCACTCACCCCGGTGGAGCACCTTCTCGACGCCCCAGTCGCTGCCGAACACCACCACGTCCGCGGACGCCCCGGGCGCGAGTTCGCCCACCCACGGCAGGCTCAGGTACTGCGCCGCGTTGAACGTCGCCGCCCGCAGCGCCACCTCGGGGGCCACACCCGCCTCGATGGCGACCTGCACCCCGCGCGACAGCAACAAGGTGGAGCCGGCGATGGTGTCCTTCCCGGCGATGCGAGCCACCCCCGAACGCACCTCGACCGGCAGGTCGCCCAGGACGTAGTCCCCATCGGAGCAGCCGGCCGCGGCCATGGCGTCCGTGACGAGCACGACCCGATCGGAGACCGACATCACCCACGCCGCCAACTCGGGGCGCAGGTGCACGCCGTCGACGATGAGTTCGCACCAGACGCGGTCATCCTCGAGCAGCGCCAACACGGGCCCGGGCTCGCGGTGGTGCAGCCCCGGCATCGCGTTGAACAGGTGCGTCGCGCCGGTCACGCCGGCCTCGATCGCCTCCCGAGCTTGGTCGAACGTGCAGTCAGAGTGCCCCAACGCCGCCACGACGCCCCGCGAAGCCATCAGCCGCACCGACTCCAGCGCGCCGGGCTTCTCCACGGCGATGGTGACCATGCGCACAGCCCCAGCGCCGGCGTCCAAGAGGCCCGCGACCTCGGACGCCACCGGGTCGCGCAGCTTGTCGGCCGGGTGAGCGCCCTTGTAGGCCTCGGCCAGCCAGGGGCCTTCGAGATGGATGCCCGCCAGCTCGCCCGAATCCACCAAGGGGGCCAGGGCGCGCACCTGCCGGTCGAGTTCCTCGAGCGACTGCGTCACGAGGGACGCCACCACCGTGGTCGTGCCCGCCGCGCGGTGGGTGGCCGCAGCCAGCAGCGGGTCCTCGGAGAACGCGACCCCGCCGCCGCCGTGGTTGTGCACGTCGACCAGCCCGGGCGCGAGAGTGACATCGCCCAGATCCACCACATCACGGGCTGTGGACGTCGGGAACGCGGGCTCTCGGCGCTCGGAAGGCGGGCTGTCGGCGGAAACCGGGCCGACGGCGACCACCCGGGAGCCGTCGATGACGACCTCGCCCGGTTGCAGCATCGACGTCCCGGTGAAGACCCGTGCTGCCCGCAGGCGCAGCATCACGCGCCCTTGATCTCGCGCTGCCACTCCGGCTTGTTGTCGACGATCCAGCGGTAGAAGTCCTTCATCGCGAGCTTGGACGCAGCCGCCTCGTCGACGACGATCGTGGCCTTCGGGTGCAGCTGCAGCACCGAGCCGGGGCACATCGCGGTGAGGGGGCCCTCGACCATGGCGGCGACCGCGTCCGCCTTGCCCTCGCCCTGGGCGACGAGGACGACGTACTCGGCGTCCAGGATGGTGCCCAGCCCCTGGGTGAGGCAGTGCAGCGGCACCTGGTCGATGGAGTCGAAGAAGCGGGCGTTGTCCTCGCGCGTCTGGCGCGTCAACGTCTTGAGGCGGGTGCGCGACGTCAGCGAGCTCATCGGTTCGTTGAAGCCGATGTGGCCGTTCGACCCGATGCCGAGGATCTGGACGTCGACGCCGCCGGCGTCCTCGATCGCGTCCTCGTAGTCGAGCGCGGCCTGCTGCGGGTCCGCGGCGAAGCCGTTCGGCACGTGCACGTTCTTCGGGTCCATCTTCAGCGGCTCGGTCACCGTGCGGCGGATCACCTCGGCATAGCTCTCGGGGTGCCCCTCGGGCAGGCCGACGTACTCGTCGAGCGCGAACGCGGACGCCTCGGACAGGTCCAGCTCACCCGCCTCGACCTTGCGGGCCAGCTCGTTGTAGAGGCCGATCGGCGACGACCCCGTGGCCACGCCGATGACGACCGCCGGGCCGACGGCCTCGGCGATGCGGGCGACCTTGGCAGCTGCCACACGGGCGACCTCGTCGGCGTCGGCGCAGATGATGACTTCCATGACTCTCCCCAGTGTTGTGGTGTGGTGTGGCAATGCGTCAGGCGCTGGCCCAGGCGGTCAGCATCCGGTGGATGGGTTCGTAGTGGGCCTGGACGGCCTCGCGGTAGGCCACGAGGTCGCCGGCCACTGCGGCGTCCAGCATGCGCTCGTGGGCGAGGGCGGTCACGGCGAGTTCACGCTGCGGCGCGGCGCCCAACGACGGCCCCACGGTCATGTGGATGTCCCAGAACGCCGCCACGAGTTGACCGTACAACCCGTTGCCCCACTTCTGCGCCACCAGCAGGTGGAACTGGCGGTCCTCCTCGGGGAACGGCTCGTTGCGGGCGGCCTTGGCCTTCATCTCCTCCACGCACGCGCGCAGGTCGGCCGTGTCGGTGTCGCCGGCCAGCCGCTCCACCATGAGCGGAGCCAGGCTGAGGTCGAGCCCGGTGCGCACCTCGACGATCTCGCGGAGCATCGCGTTCTCGTCACCCGGCAGCAGGACGCCGCGGAAGACCATCCCCTCGACCAGGGGCCGCAGCGAGAGCTGGCCCACGAAGGTGCCCGTGCCGTGGCGCACCTCGAGGATGTCGAGCGCGATCAGGGTGCGCACCGCCTCGCGGATGCTGGAGCGGGAAACGCCGAGCTCCTCGACGAGTTCGGCCTCGGTCGGCATCGGGTCCCCGGGGTGCAGTCCGCGGGCCAGGATCAAGTCCTTGATGGCGGACGCCGTCGCCGCTGGGCCGTCGCGCCGATGGTCACGATCCTGTTTCATTCTTGCTCCTTCACGGATTACCATGCTTATAATGGCACAACGTCAGACATCCGACGTCCGACATCTAGGAGACTTCAATGGAGAACCTTCCGCGCACCTCGCGCCGCGGCTTCCTGCGACTGGTCGGCGCGATGGGCGCCTCCGCCACGCTGGCCGGCACCCTCGCCGCGTGCGGCACCACGCCGACCCAGACGACCGCCCCGAGCGCCGCCCCCGGCACCGCGGCCGCCACCGGTGCGGCCGGCGGCATGGGTGAGAAGATCACCGCCGCCATCAGCTACCAGCTGGGCACCAACGGCTACGACCCGATGACCACCACGGCCGCCCTGACCCTGGCCGCCAACTGGCACACCATGGAGGGCCTCACCGAGCTGCACCCGGCCACCCGCGAGGTCTACGCCGCGCTCGGCGCCGACATGCCCAAGAAGGTCGACGACACGACCTACGAGGTCACCCTCCGCGACGGCGCCACCTTCCACGACGGCACGCCCGTCACGGCCGACGACGTGGTGTTCTCGTTCCAGCGCGTCCTCGACCCGGCCAACAAGAGCCTCTACGCCAGCTTCATCACCTTCATCGACGCGGTCACCAAGAAGGACGACAAGACCGTCACCGTGAAGCTGAAGTTCCCCTTCTCCCTGGTCGCCGAGCGCCTCTCGGTGGTCAAGGTCGTCCCGAAGGCCCTCGTCGAGAAGGACGTCAAGGCCTTCGATCTGGCCCCCATCGGCACCGGCCCCTACAAGCTGACCGACAACGGCGCCGCCTCCCAGAAGCTCATCTTCGAGGCGTTCGACGGCTACAAGGGCAAGTACCCGGCCCGCGTGAAGACGATGGAGTGGCAGGTCATCCCCGACGACTCCACCCGCACCAACGCGCTGACCTCCGACTCGGTCCAGGCCATCGACTCGGTGCCCGCGGCCAACCTGGCCACGCTGGCGTCCAGCAAGTCGGTCGCCGCCCAGCAGGGCTTCGGCCTGCTGTTCGCGCTGTTCAACTGTGGCTCGGGCCCGATGGCCGAGGTCAAGAACCGCCAGGCGATCATGTCGGCGCTCGACTACGACAAGATCTGCAAGGTCGGCATGTCCGACCTGGCCACCCCGGCGACCTCGTTCGTCCAGAAGGAGCACCCCGCGTACAAGGAGGCCAAGGCCCAGTACGTCGGCAAGGCCGACCAGGCCAAGGCGCTGCTCGCCGAGACCGGCCTCAAGGAGGTCCGCGTCCTCGCGTCGAACCACGGCTGGTTCGCCGCCGTGCGCCCGATGATCAAGGAGTCCCTCGAGGCCGTCGGCCTGACGGTCAACTACGAGGAGAAGGCGTCCGCCGACGTGTACAACACGATCGACAACGACCCGAACTCCTACGACGTCATCATCGCCCCCGGCGACCCGTCGGTCTTCGGTGACGACGCCGACCTGCTGCTGCGCTGGTGGTACGCCGGTGACACCTGGACCGAGAAGCGCATGCACTGGAAGGGCCAGGAGTCCTACACGAAGGTGCAGGAGCTGCTCGAGACCGCGTCCAAGGAGACCGGTGACGCGCAGAAGCAGGCGTGGTTCGAGATCTACGACGTGGCTTCGGAGAACCTGCCGATGTGGCCGATCTTCCACCGCAAGTCGCCGACCGCGTTCGACGACAAGACGCTGGTCGACTTCAAGCCGATCGCCGTGACCGGCCTGTCGTTCGTCGGCGTCGGTTCCACC
>CALMPQ010000305.1 GCA_937872005.1 uncultured Propioniciclava sp. | reverse complement strand
GCGTGGCGACTCGACGATGCCGGCCTGCTCGCTGAACTCGCGGTCGCGCAGGAAGCCGTGTCGAGGGCCCAATCCCGCTGGCTGGGATTGCTGGGCGAGGCCGAGCGCCGCGACGCGGTCGTTGCGCAGCATTCCATGCCCACCGCATCGTGGCTCGCCGCCGGGAGCACGCACTCCACCCGCACCGCCCGCACCGACGTGCGTCTGGCCGGCCAACTGCACAAGTACCCGCGTGTCGCGGCCGGGCTCGCCGATGGCTGGATGTCGCTGGAGCAAGCCACGACGATCATGACGGGGTTGGAGAAACTACCCGGCGACTTCAACAACGCCGAACTCGACGCGATCGAGGCCAATCTCGTCACCTACGCCGAGTCGTTCAACCCCACCGCACTGCGGCAACTGGTGAACCGGGCCGTCGAATCCGCCTGCCCCGAGGTCGCCGACGAACACAACCGCAGGCTGCTCGAGCGGGCCGAACGCGAACAACAACGCACCAAGCACCTCGCCTGGCGAACCGACCCCGACGACGGCAGCCTCCGCTTCTGGGGCAAACTCCCCGCCATCGACGGCGAGTTGCTCACCCAACACCTGTCCGCGATCGCCGCCACCCAACGCGCCGCCGATGCCCTCATGGGCGTCGACACCACCCGCACCCAAGCCCTCGCCGACGCCCTCGCCCTGGTACTCGCCCACCACGCATCCTGCGACGGCGGGCCCGTCAAGGGCGGCGACCACACCCGCATCCTGGTCACCCTCACCCTCGACGAACTCCTCACGGGCATCGGCATCGGCACCCTCGTCGAGGGCGAGGAGAAACTGACCGCCGGGCAAGCCCGACGCCTCGCCTGCACCGCCGGGATCATCCCCATCGTCCTCGGCGGCGACAGCATCCCCCTCGACCTGGGCCGCACCCAACGCCTGTTCACCCCCGCCCAACGCGTCGCCCTCGCCGTCCGCGACGGCGGGTGCGCGTTCCCCGGCTGCGACCGGCCACCCGCCGACTGCGAGGCCCACCACATCACCCCCTGGCACACCGGCGGGCTCACCAACCTCACCCACGGCGTGTTGCTGTGCCCGCACCACCACCACCTCGTCGAACCCGACCCCCAGAAACCACCCGAAGACCACTGGCAGATCACCTTCGACACCCGCGGCAAACCCATCTTCCACACACCCGTCCGACCCGACGGCACCAGAGAAGTCAGGCAACACCACCGCTACCGGATCTGAGCGACCCAGTTGCGCAAGAGTCGTGCGCCGGCCTCGCCCGACTTCTCGGGGTGGAACTGCGTCGAGCTGAGCGCGCCCGCCTCCACGGCGGCGACGAACCGGTCGCCCTCGTGCTCGGCCCACGTCACCCGCACCCCATCGCCGGGCGCGAACGACCGGGTGGCGTACGAGTGCACGAAGTAGAAGCGCTCCCCCGCGACGCCGTCGAACAACAGCGAGCCATCGGCAGCGTCGACGCGGTTCCAGCCCATGTGCGGCAGCCGGGTGGCGTCCAACCGCTCCACCACCCCGGGCAGCACGCCGACCCCTGCGGTCTCGACGCCGTGCTCCGAGCCGAGCTCGAACAACGCCTGGTGGCCGACGCAGATGCCGAGCACGGGGCGTCCGGACGCCAACCGTTCGCGGATGATCGCGGGCCCACCCACCGACTCGAGTCCCGCCATGCACGCGGCAAAGGCCCCCACGCCGGGTACGACCAGTCCGTCGGCGGCCAACGCCACCGAGGCGTCCGAGGTCAGCACGACGTCGACGCCCGTGGCGGCGAGCGCCCGGGACGCCGAGTGCAGGTTGCCCGACCCGTAGTCGAGCACCGCGACCAGGGTCACAGGGCACCCTTCGTGGACGGCACCTGCCCGGCCATGCGCGCGTCGGGCTCCACCGCCATCCGCAAGGCTCGCGCCAAGGCCTTGAACTGCGCCTCGACAATGTGGTGCGGGTCACGCCCGCGGACGAGGTCGAGGTGCACGCACAGGCCCGCGTTCAGGGCCAGCGACTCGACCACGTGGTACGTCATCGAGCCCTGGTAGGGCACGCCCGAGCCGCCGATGCGCGCGTAGACCTGCGCGTCGGGCTCGCCCGTGCACACGACATAGGGACGCCCGGCCACGTCGACCACGCAACGCGCGAGCGCCTCGTCCAGGGGCACGATGGCGTCACCGAAGCGGCGAATCCCCTTCTTGTCACCCAGCGCCTCGCGCAGGGCCTGGCCCAGCACGATCGCGGTGTCCTCGACCACGTGGTGACCGTCGATGTGGACGTCACCGACGGCGTCCACGCTGATGTCGATCAGGGAGTGCTTCGCCAGCGCGGTGAGCATGTGGTCGTAGAACCCGACGCCGGTGCTGACGTTCGCCTGACCGGTGCCGTCGAGGTTCACCTCGACGGTGATCGTGCTCTCGCTCGTGGTGCGCTCGGCGCGGCCGATGCGTGCTGCCATCACTCCCCCATCCTCGGGGCGTCCACGCGCGCCAGCGCGGCGTGGAACGCCTCCATCTCCTCGGGCGTGCCTGCAGAAACGCGCAGGTAGCCCGGCGGCCCAGTCTCCCTGACCAGGACGCCGTGGTCCAACAGCTGCTGCCACGCGAGGTGGCGGTCGACCCAGCGGCCGACGAGCGCGAAGTTCGCGTCGGAGTCGACGACCTCGAAGCCCAGCGAACGGCACCGTGCAACGAGCTGGTCGCGGGCGACCCGCAGGTCCGCCACGCGCGCCAGCATCTCGTCGGCGTGCCGCAACGCCACGGACGCCACCGCCTGCGTCTGCGCCGACAGGTGGTAGGGCAGCCTGACGATGCGCAGGGCGTCCACGATGGCGGGGGCCGCGGCGAGGTAGCCCAACCGCCCCCCGGCGAAGGCGAACGCCTTGCTCATCGTGCGGCTCACGACGAGGTTGCCGAAGCGCGGCAGCAGGGTCAGTGCGGTGGCCTCGGGCGTGCGCGAGAACTCCTGGTAGGCCTCGTCGACGACGACGATCGCGTCGGTGCCGGCCAGCACCTCCTCGATCACCGCCAGCGGTGTGGTCGTGCCCGTGGGGTTGTTCGGCGTGGTGATCAGCACGACCGTGGGCTCGTGGCGGGTCACCGCATCGAGCACGAGACCGGCGTCCAACCCGAAGTCCGGACGCCGTGGCTCCACCACGTACTCGGTGTGGGTGTTGCGGGCGTACTCGGGGTACATGGAGTAGGTGGGGGTGAAGGTGAGCACGCGGCGTCCGGGGCCGCCGAAGGCGCCCAGCACGTGCGTCATCACCTCGTTGGAGCCGTTGGCCGCCCAGACGTTCTCGATGCCCAGGCCGTGGCCCAGGTATCCCGCCAACAGCCCGCGCAGCTCACGCGCCTCGCGGTCGGGGTAGCGGTGGTACGCGGCCGCACGAATCGCGGCGGCCATCTCGTCGAGCGTCGCGGCCGAGGGTGGGTAGGGGTTCTCGTTGACGTTGAGGCAGACGGGCACGTCGAGCTGGGGGGCGCCGTAGGGCTCCTCCCCCACCAGCTCGGGCCGCAGCGGCAGCTCGGCCAGCGTGGGCGAGGGCTTCACCAGCGATCCCCCCGCTCGGCAGCCGTGCGCACCGTGATCGCCGCGGCGTGGCCGGGCAGGCGCTCCTCGCGGGCGAACCGCTCGACCGTGGGGCCGACCTCGCGCAGCGCGGCCTCGTCGTAGTGGATCAGGTGCACGGTCTTGCAGAACGACCGGACGGTCAGGCCCGACTGGAAGCGCGCCGCACCGGCGGTGGGCAACACGTGCGTCGAACCCGCCGAGTAGTCACCGAGCGGCACGGGCGACCAGGGCCCGATGAAGATCGCGCCCGCGTTGCGCACGCGGTGGGCCACCTCGTAGGCGTCGCGGGTGTGCACCTCGAGGTGCTCGGCCCCGTAGGCGTCGACGACGGCGAGACCCTGCTCGAGGTCATCCACCAGCACGATCGCCGACTGCGGGCCACCCAGGGCGGTCTCGATGCGGTCGATGTTGTCGAGCGCGGCCACCTGCCCGGCCAGCAGCCCGTTCACGGACGCCGCGAGCTCGGGTGAGTCGGTCACCAGCACCGACCCGGCCATGGGGTCGTGCTCGGCCTGACTGATCAGGTCGGCGGCCACGAAGGCCGCGTCGGCAGTGTCGTCGGCGAGCACCGCGATCTCGGTCGGCCCGGCCTCGGAGTCGATGCCCACCACGCCGCGCAGGTGGCGCTTGGCGGCGACCACCCAGATGTTGCCGGGGCCCGTCACCAAGTCGACCCGCTCGCAGAGCCCGGGCACCCCGTGCGCGAACATGGCGATCGCCTGGGCGCCACCCACGGCATAGACCTCGTCGACGCCCAACAGGTGACACAGCCCGAGGATCGAGGGGTGCGGCAGGCCGCCGAACTCGGCGCTCGGCGGGGTGGCCACGGCGAGCGACCCGACCCCCGCGACTTGGGCGGGCACGACGTTCATCAGCACGCTGGACGCGAGCGGCGCGAGCCCGCCCGGCACATACAGCCCGACCCGGCCCACGGGCACCGTCTTGGTCTCGACGACGGCGCCGGGCGCCACCTCGGCGGTCACCAGCGCGGCGTCCCCCTCGGTCTGCGCGACCTCGCGACGGCGGCGGATGCTCTCGACGAACGCAGCTCGCACCTCGGGGTCGAGCTCGTCGGCGGACCGGGCCAGTACATCGGCGGGCACCCGCAGGTGCTCGGGCACGACCTTGTCGAACTTCTCGGCGAACTCACGCAGGGCGGCCTCGCCGCGCTCGGCGACCGCGTCGCAGATGGGCTTCACCGCTTCGAGGGCATGCTCGACGTCGAACGCTCCCCGGGGCACCACGGTGCGGTAGTCGGGGGCCATTCCTCGGACGTCGATCAGGCGGAGTTCCACGAGGGTGATTCTATGGGCCCCATGTTCATCGGGCTCGGCACGGTCACCAACGTGGTCACAGTCGCGGTGGGCGCGACCCTGGGACGGGTTCTGGGTGACAAGATCCCCGCCCGCACCAGCGGCACGATCACCGATGTGCTCGGCCTGATCACCCTCGTGCTGGGCGTCGGCTCGGCCCTCACCATGTCGTCGGAGGCGCTCACCGAGGCGGTCGGTTCGGGCGCCCCGATGCTGATCGTGCTCGGCTCGTTGCTGATCGGCACCCTCGTCGGCTCGGCGCTGCGTGTCGAGGAGCGCCTGGAGTGGGGCGCGGCCTGGCTGCGGCAACGCTTCGCCGGCACGGGCGACGCCGGCACCTTCGTCGACGCGATCGTCACCCCGACACTGCTGTTCTGCATCGGCCCGCTGACGATCCTGGGCTCGCTCTCCGACGGCCTGGGCCGCGGCGCCGACCAGCTGCTGGTCAAGTCGGTGCTCGACGGCTTCGCCGCGATCGCCTTCGCGAGCACGCTCGGCTGGGGGGTGCTGTTCTCGGCCGTGGCCGTGGGCATCACGCAGGGTTCCTTGACCTTGGCGGCGTTCCTCTTCGGTGACCTCTTCTCGCTGGCGCAGATCGACGCGCTCACCGCGACCGGCGGAGTCATGTTGATAGCGCTCGGCATCAGGCTGCTCAAGCTGAAGAACATCCCGGTGGGCGACCTGCTGCCGGCCCTGGTGTTCGCGCCGATCCTCGTGGCGATCGTGGCGGGGCTCCGCTGATGGCCCGCAGGAAGACCCCGGGCGGCACCCCCGCCACGGACGCCCTCACCGCCGCCGGCATCCCCTTCAAGGCGATCGAGTACACCCACCACGACGAGTCGACCGACTTCGGCGCCGAGGCCGCCCGCGAGACCGGCATCGACCCGACCCACATCTTCAAGACCCTCGTGGTCAGCACCGGGCCGCGGCAGCTGGCCGTGGGCGTGGTCCCCGTGGCCGGACGCCTCGACCTCAAGGCCATCGCCACCGCGCTGGGCGCCAAGAAGGTCGAGCTCGCCGACCCGAGGGCGGCCGAACGCGCGACCGGCTACGTGCTCGGCGGCCTGTCACCCCTGGGCCAGCGGACGCCCCTGCCCACCGTGATCGATGCCTCGGCGCAGGCGCTCGACACCATGTACGTCTCCGGCGGCAAGCGCGGCCTGCAGCTGGGGCTGGCACCCGTCGACCTGGCGGCTCTCACGCGGGCAACCTTCGCGCCCATCGGCCGCTGACCGCACCCCCGCGAGGGGTCAGGGACGCCGATCCAGCACCGCGGCCAGCGCGAGTTGACCCGCCTCGAAGGCGGCCCGGCGACGGTCGGCCTGGGCGTCCAGCAGCACGCGCCACACGCCCGTCCCGGGGTCGGCGGATGCCCGGCGCGCCACGTCCTCGATCAGGTCGGTGGCCACGGCGGTGTCCTGCAATGCGCCCAGGGCCTCCGTCACGTCCTCCCACGGACCCACCTCGGCGTCCAGCCCGGGGACGGCGTCGGCCATCGCCTCGGAGGCGTATCGCACCGCCTTGGCGGCCTTGCGCACCTCGTGCCACAGCTCGAGGTGGTCGGGGTCGGCGAGCGCCTTCTTGCGGAGCTTGGCCACCTCCTTGACCGCCTTCCAACGCAGCTGCGGCAGCACATCGCCGGCCTTGCGGCGGGCCCGGGCCCGGAGCGGGGGGTCGACCAAGAGGTCGACGAGGGCGTGGCGCAGCGCAGCTGCCCGCTGGCCCTCGAGCTGGGCCACGAGCGCCGCGTGGGCCACGTCGTGCTGGTCGCCCAAGTGGTCGAGGATGCCGTGGCGCACGTCGGCGGGCACGTCGGAGCCGAGCTCGGCAAGCAGGTCGCCGAACTCTTCCTTCAGCACCTCGGCGTCACGGGGCTCCCCCAGCACCTGACCCAGCCAGCGGAGCTCGGCGCGCAGCGGGTCGGTGCGGTCGGTGTCGAACAGCCGGGCGTACGTCTTCAACAGGCTGCGCAGTCGCCGCGTTGCCACGCGCGCCTTGTGCACGTGGTCAGGTTCATCGGTGCGGACGCCCGCCTCCAGCGCCTGCAACACCCCGACCTGTCGGGCCGCCCAGGTCAGGAGGACATCACGGGCCGGGGCCTCGGGACTCGTCGGGGGCACGAGGCGCGGCGCGGATGCCAACGCGCGGGCCACCTTGGACGTGTGCGGAGCGGCCACGGCGCCGGCGGAGACGAGCCGGTCGGTGAGGCGGTCGAGGACGGCGGTCGGGGCGTCCGGTTCGAGTTCGACCTCGACCTCGTCCCACGCCTCCTCGCCGGCGCGGGTGGTGGCGCGCACCGCGTCCCTGGCCAGGGTGGCGACGGCGACTCCGTCGAGCATGAGCACCGACTCGACCCGCGTCGTGCGCAGCCGCGCCACCGGCACGAGGGCAGCCAGGCCGGTGACCTCGCGGACCTCCTGGCGCAGGGCGTCGGGGATCGTGGGAGCGTCGGCCGCGGCCACCTCCGTCCGGCCGTCGCCGGTGGCGCGGCGCTTGAGGTGCCACCCGTCGTCGCGGCCACCGATGCGTCGGCGCAACGACCAGCCGGCATCCGCCAAGGTGCAGGCGAGGGTGTCGTGGTAGGTCGCGTCCAGCGCGTACGTGGTGTGTTCCCCCACCTCGACCACCCCGGTCAGGTCCAGCGCCGAACCGGCCGGCGTGACGAACTTGCGCTCGACTTCGAGGGAACGCTCAGACATCACTCGTCACCGCCTCGTCGATGGGGGACGCCGTGGCCGCGCCCCGCGCGCGCTCAGGTTCGCGCGCCACTTCGGGCCCGAGCGAGGCGGCGAACAACGGCACCGCCACGGCGGTGAAGACCCAGATGGCCAGGGCCGACGGGGTCGTGAGTCGCAGTGCCTGGGCCACCGTCTGCCCGGGCTCGGCTGCGGCGAGACGTTCGGGGAAGGGGCCCGGGCCGATCACCTCCCCCAACCACCAGCAGGTCAGCCCTCCGACGACGGCCAGGACCGCGGTGATCGCGGCAACCGGCCAGCCGACCGTGCGGAGGCGGACCCACGTGGCGATCCCGATCGCCAGACCCCCCGCGACGGCGAGCACCGAGTACCAGAAGTTCGCAGAGAACACCTGGGTCCGCTCGACATCGGTGAGCTCCGCGTGGCCATCGGCCATGACGGTCCACGACGGCAGCACGCTGAGGTTCGCCCACAGCAGCGCGGCCACGCCGCCGACCAGGATGGCCAGCACCGTCAGCACGAGCGAGCGGCTCAGTCCGCCACGGAACCCCATGGGGCTGATGCTAGGCGCTGACACAGGACGGCCCCAACAATGCTTTCAGGTCTGCGACCAGCGAGTTGTTGTGTTGGACGCGCAACCGGTCATCCAACTTCCACACCGTAGCCCGCTGGGGGCTGATGAGCCGGACGCGCACCTCTTGCGTCCCCGGGTGCTGGCGGAGCGTGAACTTCAACTGCTCGACCACCTCGGGCGTGCAGCGCGCCGTGGGCAGCGAAATGGTCACCGGGCCGGTCGGGCCGGCGCTGACGTCGGGGAACGAGACGTCCTGCGCGGTGAGCTCGACCGAGTCGTCCCGGTCGCGGAGGCGCCCTTTGATGCGCACGATGACGTCGGTGCCCAGCGACATGGCCACGGGGGCGTACGCCTTGTTGAAGACCATGACCTCGATCGAACCCTCGAGGTCCTCCACGCTCAGGATGGCCCAGACCTTGCCGTCCTTGGTCTGCTTGCGCTGGATGCCGGTGATCATGCCGCAGATC
>CALMPQ010000304.1 GCA_937872005.1 uncultured Propioniciclava sp. | reverse complement strand
GGACTGCCAGGTGACGTCTCGGAGCACGGTCGTCGGGTGGCTGCCGAAGTCGATCGCAGACGGCCGGACCAAGCCGAACCCCTGGGCCGCCGACCGCGGCGCCCGGCCGCCCAAGGTCAGCTGCGTGGGCGAGGCGGCCGGCGTCGTCACGGCTGTCGTCGTCGCGACCACCGACGGGGAGGCGGTGGCGGGGGCCGGCACAGTCGTCGGAGAGGTACGCGGGGAGGTCGTCCCGGTGGGCGCGGTACAGGCGGCCAGTGCGGCCAGGGCCAGCGGCAGCGCAGCTCGGGTGAGGGGAAGGGCGGGCATGGGGGCTCCTCTCAGGGGTCTCTGCCTGAAAGGACGAGCGAGGCCGCTCGCGGGTTGACTCAGCGACGACGCATCAGGGCGCAGAACATCGCATCGGTGCCGTCGCGGTGGGGCCACAGCTGGGTGGTCGAGATCCGCTCGACGTCGTCGCGGGTCGCCACGACGGCGTCCACGACCCCGGTGGTCTCCTCGCGGTGCGGGCTGCACGTCACGTAGGCGACCACCCCGCCCGGCACGGCCGAGTCGAGCGCGGAGGTCAGCAGGGCGCGTTGCAGCGGGACGAGCTGGGCCAAGTGCTCGGGGGTGCGCCGCCAGCGTGCCTCCGGACGCCGACGCAGCGCCCCCAGCCCCGTGCAGGGCACGTCGGCCATCACCTTCGCGAAACTCCCGGACGCCCACGCGGGCCGGGTGCCGTCGGCCGCGATGACCGCCGGTCGGTGCGGGCCGTCGTAGGCGCGTAGTGCCTGCGCAACGAGCTCGGCGCGGTGGGGTTGGAGTTCGGAGGCGAGCAAGGTGGCGGCGTTCTGGATGGCCAACCCCGCCAGGAGCGCAGCCTTGCCGCCGGGACCGGCGCACAGGTCGAGCCAGGGGCCGACGGGCGCGTCGGCGTTCGCCAGGGCGAGGGCGACGAGCTGGCTGCCCTCGTCCTGGACGCCGGCGCGACCTTCGCGGACCGCGGCCAGGTCGGCGGGGTTGCCGGGGCGCCTTGCTCCGTACGGGGAACGGGTCGTGGGCTCGCCGTCGAGCTCGGCTACCTCGGCCAGGCCGGGACGCACCACGAGGGTCGGCACCGGCGGGACATTGTTCGCCGCGAGGGCCAGCTCGGCCTCGTCACCGAGGAGGTCGAAGTAGGCCTGGGCGATCCAGCGGGGGTGGTGCGTGCGCAGGGCGAGGCGGCCGAGGGCGTCCTCGTTCTGGGAGAGGTGCTCGACCCAGGCGTCCAGGTCGCCGGCGGCCACCTTGCGCAGGACCGCGTTGGTGAGGCCGGCGACCTTCTCCCCCACCGTGGCGGCGGCGAGGTCGACGGTGGTGTTGATCGCGGCATGGTGGCCCACGCGCATCGAGAGCAACTGGTGGGCGCCCAGGCGCAGGGCGTCGGCAAGGGCGGGGTCGAAGGAGTCACGCCCGGAGGCGGCGGCCAGGATGCGGTCGTACGTGCCGAGCAGGCGGCAGGTCCCGGCGACGAGTTCGGTGACGAACGCGGCATCGCGCGCCTCCGGGCGGGCCTCGGCGAGGACACGGGCGGTCTCGAGATTGGCGTAGGCGTCCCGCTGGGTGACGGCGCCCAGGATGCGGTGCGCCAGCAGGCGTGGCTTGTCGGGACGCCGTCGGCGCAGGGTGCGGTTGGCCATCAGGCGAACCATGCCTCGACGCCGTGGAGTCCCCGGCCCCAATCGGCACCGGCCATCTCCTTCTTGCCCTGGGGCTGGACGCGGACGAGCTCGAGCGCGGTGGTGCCCGTGCCGACCAGGACGCGGCGCTTCTCGGCGCGCACCTCACCGGGGGCCAGGCCGGCCTCGCCTGTGGGGCGTCCGAGGGCGATCTTGAACCGCTCGTCGCCGGGGGTGGTCCAGGCCATCGGCTCGGGCGAGCACCCGCGGATGAGGCGGTCGAGGTGGTCGGCCGGCAGGGTCCAGTCGAGGCGGGCCTCCTCGACGGTGATCTTGGGGGCGAGGGTGACGGCGTCCTCATCGGTCTGGGGGTTGGGCTCGGTGGTGGCCAAGGCGTCGATGGTGTCGAGCAACAGCGTCGCGCCCTGGTCGGCCAGCGTGGCGAGCACCTCACCGGCGGTCTCGGTGCCGATCAGTGGCAGCTCGGTGGTGCCATAGACGGGGCCGGCGTCGAGTTCGCGCACGAGCCGGAAGGTGGTCGCGCCGGTCACGGTGTCCCCGGCTATGAGCGCCCGCTGCACCGGGGCGGCGCCGCGCCAGCGCGGGAGCAGGGAGAAGTGCAGGTTGATCCAGCCGAAGCGCGGGATGTCGAGGACGTGCTGCGGGACGAGCGCCCCGTAGGCCACGACCGGGCAGGCGTCGGGGGCCAGCTCGGTGAGGGCGGCGACGAAGCCAGGGTCGCGCGGGTGGGTCGGCTTCAGGGTGGGGATGCCGTGGTCAGCGGCCCACTGGCCCACCTCGCTCGGCACGAGTCGCTTGCTGCGCCCCCGCGCCGCGTCGGGTCGGGTGACGACGGCGACGACCTCGTGGTCGGAGGCGACCAGGGCCTCCAGCGAGGGGATGGCGACGGACGGGGTTCCGGCAAAGACGAGACGCACCGGGTCAGCTTACGACGGACCAGACGGCGACGCGGTGCTGGTCCTTCGGCGCCAACATGCGCCGAATACCCGCATCAAACGTGTGGAGTTGCGCCGAGTGCTGGGCGGCCACGTGCACCAGGTGCAGGTCGGTCACCTGCTTGCGCCCGACCAACGTGCGGGTGTCAACTCGGCTCTCCACCAGGGAGGTCTCGTCAGGGAACCATCGCCACCCGGGCTGGGCGCGGAGTGACCGAACCGTGTCGAGAGCTTCGGCGCCCGAAACGGGGCGACCGGCGACGGCCTCGGTCATGAGGAGTCGAGTCAAACCGGCTTCCGTCCCGGGAGTGGTCGCCCACGCGTCCTCCACGCCGGCGAAGTGACGGTGAGCTGCAGCGTGGTGAACGTGCTCGGAGATCACGAGTGCCAGCAGGACGTTCACGTCCAGCAGCGCGGCCTGCGACTCCACGGGTCAGTCCTCGTCCCGATGGCGCGCCACGATCTCGTCGGTCAGGACGTGGCCGGGCACGGGGGGCAGAACGGGGAAGCCCTTCGGCGCAGCAGATCGCTGGTCTGCGCGCGGCGACAACCCCAAGAGGGCCAAGTCAGAGACGGCGCGGCCGAGCGAGATCCCCTCGGCAGCAGCTTTCGTCCGGGCGGCGCTCAGCACCACTTCGTCTAGGTCGAGCGTGGTGCGCATGGACGCATCATAGCATCACCGCATCAGTCGATGATCCAGAGCCTCGGCGGGAACTCAAGCCCTCGGCGGGAAAGGCGCGCTCAGTAGGGGTCGACCTGCAACCGCATCGCCCCGGACGCCTTGCGCGCCAGCCGGTCCGCCACCACGTCGCGCAGCCCCGTGACCAAGGCATCGCCGTGGGTTGGCGGCACGCGCACGGTGAGCCGCCAGGTCTCGCCCTCGCCCGTCGTCTCGAGGGGCACCGGGCCGAAGTGCTCGGCCCCCGGCACCGGGCGCCACGCCGCCTGCGCCTCCTCCAGCGCCGCCTGCGGCCCGTCGAACTGCACCAGCCGCGCGGCGGGTGGGAACCGCGTCGCCACCCGCTCGGCCAGCTCGCGCGCAGCGAACCCCGGCGCATCCAGCCGCACCAGCGCTTGGATCGCGCGAGCATCCGGCTCCCCGACCGCCATGACGGTTCCGCCCGCAGCACCCGGACGCACCAGCGCACTTACGGTCAGCCAGCGGCGCAGGGCTTCCTCGGCGGCGCGCAGGTCGGGACGCCCGAGCAGCAGGCCGGCATCCATGAGCACCGCCGCCGCATACCCCGCCTCGGGTCGCGGCTCGGCCCCGGGGGTGGCCAAGACGAGCGCCGGCTCCTCCCCCACCTCGGCCACCAGATGGCCCGACCACGACTGCACCACCCGCACCTGGGGGAACGCCCGGCCGAGTTCCTCGGCGGTCCGCCGCACGCCGACCCGGGGCGCCCGCAACCGCGTGCCCTGGCAGTGCGGGCACACCCACGGGCCTGGTAGCTCCCCGCAGTTCACGCACACCAGCGCCCCGCCCCGCTCGCCGCGCAGCGGGTGCGAGCACCGGGGGCAGCGGGCGAGCTCGCGGCAGTCCTGGCACGCCATGCTCGGGCGGTACCCCGCCCGCGGCACCTGCAGCAGCACCGGACCGCTCGCCAGCCCCGCCCGGATCGTCGCGAACACGTCGTGCGGCAGCCGCGCCGTCCGTGCGGCGGCGTCCCGGTCCTCGGCCCGCTCGCTGTGCGAGGCCACCCGCACCGCCGGCCCGAGCCGACGCACCTCACCCGACCCGTGGGCGAGGGGCACCAGCCACCCGCGTTCGACGAGGGCCTGCACCTCTGCGGTGCGCCCGTAGCCGGCCAGCAGGAGCCCGCAGCGTTCCTCCCCCGCCCGCAGCGCCGCCACCTCGCGCACGTGCGGGTAGGGCGCGCGCGGTTCCGCGAGCGCGTCGTTCCCCTCGTCCCACACCACGACCAACCCGAGATCGACGACGGGCGCATACACGGCCGCCCGGGTGCCCAGCACCAACCGCCCGTCCCCGCGGGCCACGGCCAGGAAGTTCCGGTACCGCGCTGCCGGGCGCCGGCCGGCCGCCACCGTCGTGCACCTCCCGTCGCCGAACCCATCGACCGCCCGCGCCGCCAGCCGGTCGAAGCGCGCTTCGCTCAAGTCGATGGTCAGCGTGGCGCTGGCGCTCGGCGGTGGCCGGCGCGGCGCGCATGCCGCAGAAGGCCCGCAGGTTGGCGATTGGCTGGTCGATGCCGACGATGCGGAGTTCAA
>CALMPQ010000303.1 GCA_937872005.1 uncultured Propioniciclava sp. | reverse complement strand
GTAGCTGACCAGCATGTTCTTGGTCTGCTGGTAGTGATCGAGCATCATCTTGTGGTTCTCGCGGCCGATGCCGGACTGCTTGTAGCCACCGAACGCCGCGTGCGCGGGGTACTGGTGGTAGCAGTTGGTCCAGACCCGGCCGGCCTGGATGCCGCGGCCCATGCGGTAGGCCTTGTGGATGCTGCGCGTCCACACGCCGGCGCCGAGGCCGTACAGGGTGTCGTTGGCGATCGACAGGGCCTCGTCCTCGTCGTTGAAGGAGGTCAGCGCGACGACGGGGCCGAAGATCTCCTCCTGGAAGATGCGCATCGAGTTCGAGCCCTCGAACACGGTGGGCTGGATGTAGTAGCCGCCCGCCAGGTCACCCTCGAGAGAGAGCTCGTCGCCGCCGATGAGGGCCTTGGCGCCCTCCTCCTTGCCGATCGAGAGGTAGCTCATGATCTTCTCGAACTGGTCGTTGCTGGCCTGCGCGCCCATCATCGTGTCGGTGTCGAGCGGGTTGCCCATCTTGATGGCCTTGACGCGCTCGAGCGCGCGGGGCACGAACTCGTCGTACATCGACTTCTGCACCAGCGCGCGCGACGGGCAGGTGCAGACCTCGCCCTGGTTGAGGGCGAACATCGTGAAGCCCTCGAGCGCCTTGTCGTAGAAGTCGTCGTCGGCCTGCGCGATGTCGTCGAAGAAGGTGTTCGGGCTCTTGCCGCCCAGCTCCAGCGTGACCGGGATGATGTTCTGCGACGCGTACTGCATGATCAGGCGTCCGGTGGTGGTCTCGCCGGTGAACGCGATCTTGGCGATGCGCGGGTTGGACGCCAGCGGCTTGCCCGCCTCGACGCCGAAGCCGTTGACGATGTTGAGCACGCCCGGGGGCAGCAGGTCGCCGACGAGCTCGGCCAGCTTCAGGATCGACCACGGCGTCTGCTCGGCCGGCTTCAGCACGATCGCGTTGCCGGCGGCGAGCGCCGGGGCGAGCTTCCAGACGGCCATGAGGATCGGGAAGTTCCACGGGATGATCTGACCGACCACGCCCAGCGGCTCGTGGAAGTGATAGGCGACGGTGGTGTCGTCGATCTGGCTGATCCCGCCCTCCTGCGCGCGCAGGGCGCCGGCGAAGTAGCGGAAGTGGTCGACGGCCAACGGTAGGTCGGCGTTCAGCGTCTCGCGGACGGACTTGCCGTTCTCCCACGTCTCGATGACCGCGAGGTCCTCGAGGTTCGCCTCCATGCGGTCGGCGATCTTGTTCAGGATGTTCGCGCGCTCGGCGACGCTCGTCCTCCCCCACGCGGGGGCGGCGGCGTGGGCGGCGTCCAGTGCCGCCTCGATGTCCTCGGCCGTGCCGCGGCCGACCTCGGTGAACGCCTGCCCGGTGACCGGCGTGATGTTCTCGAAGTACTCCCCCTTGACGGGTGCGACCCACTCGCCGCCGATGTAGTGGCCGTAGCGCGACTCGACCTTGATCGACGAGCCGTCGCGACCCGGCGGTGTGTAGACGGTCATGCATCCTCCTTGATGTGCCGCAGGAACGCCCCCTCGCGCCCCCACTCGTTGGGTTCGCCAAGTGTGTCCGACGGGCAGGGAGAAAACCCGACCCCCCGGTGGGGTCCACCGGGGGGTCTGGGTCACGGACGGGGTCAGCGGCAGACGCCCGCCAGCGTGCCGTGCCACAGCAGCGGCGTGGTGGCATCGGTGCACACGGACGCCGTGGCTCGCGCCGGCTGCCCCTCGGTCGGCCGGGCCGCAGGAGCCACACCCCACGGGCGGGCCTCGGCCCCCAGCATCGTCGCCCAGAACCCGGGGGCGGTCGCCTGAACCAGCCTGGTGTCGGCCGGGTCGAGGCCGGCGGCGGTGGCGAAGTGGCGCATGGCCTCGTCGCGGCCCATGACGTCGTCGATGTAGCCGACCTCCTTGGCCTTGTTGCCGGTGAACATGCCCGCGCCGAGCTGGTCGACGATCACGGCACGGTCGATGCCGCGCTTGGTCGCGACATGGTTCACGAAGTCGTCGTACATCTCGTTGGTGATGTCCTGCAGCATGGCGCGCTCCTCGGGGGTGAGGTCGCGGAACGGCTGCCCGGCGTCCTTGCCCCGGCCGGCGGTGATGTACTCCTGGGTGATCTCGCCGGCGGTCACCGAGCTGAGGATGCTGCCGGCCTGCGTGACGTCGCGGTAGCGTTCGACCGGGCCCATGATGACGCCCACGCTGCCCACGGTCGTGCCGTGGTCGGCGATGACCTCGTCGGCACCGGACATCGCGTACATGCCGCCCGAGGCCGACATGCCCTGGACGAACGCGAAGACCTTCTTGCCCGTGCGCTCGCGGTAGCGGTCGACGGCGTCGGAGATCGCCTTCGAGCCGTTCACCGAGCCGCCGGGGGTGTCCATGAGCAGGACCACGCCGTCGGCGTCCTCGGCCTTCAGCTTGTCGAGGACGTCGGCGACCTCGTAGCCGTAGGTGCTGGTCGTGAGGGCGAACCCGTCGCCGCCGGCGGCCATGATCGCGCCGGTGACGGGGATGGCGCGCAGCTTCTTCGTGGCGTTGTCGGGGCCCCACGCCGTCTTGAGGGGCTCGACCGTTGTCTGGCCGCCGCCGGCCAGCGCGGACGCCGCCCCGGCGAAGCCCATCATGATCATGCCGCCGATGAGCGAGGCGATGACCGAGAACACCAGCATGGCGCCACCGAACCCGAGGCCTGCACCGGCGCCCAGGCCGAAGCCACGCTTGAAGTTGGCCGGCTTGGGGGCCGGGGCCGGGGCGTACGCCATCGGGGCCGGCGGGAACGGGTGGGGCTGCGGTTGCTGGAGCGGCTGGGCGGGGGGTGCCGACTGTGACGGCTGGTCGGGACGGGGGGTGTCGGGGGTGGGGCGGTTCTCGTCCATGGGGCTTGCCTTCCTCGGTTGCGTTCCCGACCCACGCTAACGGCAGCCCGCCGCGTCCCGCATGGTCACCGGGTCGATGGTCCGGCGTCCCGGGGCAGACCTTGGTCGACTCCCGGGCAGCCCGAAGCGGTATCTTTCAGGCATACCGCCGACCCTGAGGAGCCCTCGATGTCCGACCTCGCCGCCACCGCGTCCAGCGCGTACAGCCAAGCCCTGTCCGTCATCGAGTCGGTGGAGCCGCGGATCAGCGGCGCGATCCGCGCCGAGCTCGACGACCAGCGCGCGTCGCTGAAGCTGATCGCGTCCGAGAACTATGCCTCGCTCGCCAGCCTGCTCACCATGGGCAACTGGCTGAGCGACAAGTACGCCGAGGGCACCATCGGGCACCGCTTCTACGCCGGCTGCCAGAACATCGACACGGTCGAGTCGGTCGCTGCCGAGCACGCCCGCGAGTTGTTCGGCGCCGAGTACGCCTACGTGCAGCCCCACTCGGGCATCGACGCCAACCTGGTCGCCTACTGGGCGATCCTGAACGCGCGCATCGAGTCGCCGACCCTGTCCCGCCTGGGCGCAAAGACGGTCAACGACCTGTCCCACTCCGACTGGGAGGCCCTGCGCCGCGAGTTCAACACCCAGCGCGTGATGGGCATGAGCCTGGACGTCGGCGGTCACCTGACCCACGGCTTCCGCCACAACATCTCCGGGAAGATGTTCGAGCAGCACTCCTACGGAACCGACCCCGAGACCGGCCTGATCGACTACGACCAGCTGCTGGCGGATGCGAAGGAGTTCAAGCCGCTCATCCTCGTCGCCGGCTACTCCGCGTACCCGCGGCGCATCAACTTCGCGAAGATGCGCGAGATCGCGGACGCCGTCGGTGCGGTCCTGTTCGTCGACATGGCCCACTTCGCGGGTCTGGTCGCCGGCAAGGTGTTCACCGGCGAGGAGAACCCGGTGCCGTACGCCCACGTCGTCGCCTCGACCACGCACAAGTCGCTGCGCGGCCCGCGCGGTGGCTTCGTGCTCGCCACCGAGGAGTTCGCCCCGTCGGTCGACAAGGGCTGCCCGATGGTGCTCGGTGGGCCCCTCTCGCACGTGATGGCCGCCAAGGCGGTCGCGTTCGCCGAGGCCCGCACCGAGACATTCCAGACCTACGCCCAGGCCGTCGCCGACAACGCGAAGACCCTCGCCGAGGGCCTGATGAAGCGCGGCGTGAAGCTGGTCACCGACGGCACCGACAACCACCTGGTGCTGCTCGACGTGGCTTCGTCGTTCGGCCTGACCGGTCGGCAGGCCGAGTCGGCCCTGCTCGATGCGGGCGTGGTGACGAACCGCAACTCCATCCCCCGCGACCCGAACGGCGCCTGGTACACCTCGGGCGTCCGCATCGGGACGCCGGCCCTGACGTCACGCGGTTTCGGCGCCGCCGAATTCGACCGCGTCGCCGAGCTCATGGTCGACGTGCTGAAGCAGACGACCCCGGTCACGGCGTCCAACGGCCAGCCGGGCAAGGCGAAGTACACCCTCGCCGACGGGGTGGCCGACCGCACGAAGGCTGCGGCGTCCGAGCTGCTGGAGGCGAACCCGCTCTACCCGGGCCTGAAGCTCTGAGGCGGGGCGCGCTCAGCGCGCCAGCAGCGACCCCTCCAGGGTCGTGACGAGGTTGCGCAGCGGGTCGGGCAGATCCCGCAGGTGCCAGCCCTCGGGGCCGTGGTACCAGTCGAGGTCAGTCTCGTCGGACGTGTCGTCCATGTCGGTGGCGGCCAGACCGTCGAGCCAGCGGTCGGCGCCGCCGAGCACGATCGCGTAGGGCAGCACCTCCGAGAGCTCGGCCACCTCGCGCCCGGGCGGCATCTCGGCGACGGGCTGGGTGAGCAGCGCGCCGCGCAGCAACCCCAGGCCGGCGAGCACGCCGGCCCCGGCCTTCGTGCGGGCCGGGATGTCCTGGGCCACGACGAACCCGAATCCGGCCGCAAGGGCCACGAGCACGAGCGCCGCGAGCCCGAAGGTCGTCAGCGCGATCAGCACCAGTGCCACCACGACGGCGATGCCGAGCAGCACCCAGCCCATCCGGGTCAGGTCGCCGCGCACGGCGTCCGGACGCCGACCGAACCAGCCGCGCTCCACCACGTCGTCGTAGAGCTGGGACTGGACCGTCGGCAGCACCGCGCCCACCGTCTGCCCCAGCTGCGAGCACATGGTCCCGCCGCCGGCGGGGGCGATGGCGTCCAACAGGGTGGCCTCGAACGGGCGCAGCTCCCGCGCACCCGGCCGCCGCTCGAACTCCCACTCGGCCCGGGCATAGGCCGAGCGGTGCGGCAGCTCGCGGACCAGCAGGTGCCCGTGCACCGCCAGGTCGACCACGGTGGCGGTCACGTCGACGGGGTCGACCGACCCGTCGACCAGCGTGCCGATGTGACCGGGTCGCACGCCGTCGCCCACCTCGAACTCCGAGTAGCCCGCGCCCGCCGGACGGAAGGTGCCGACGATGGTGGGGGTGGCGTCCGCCTCGGCGTCGGTGAGGAAGCGGCGACGCAGGAACCACAGCGCGGCAGCGCCCACCGCGCCCAACCCGAGCGCGACGAGCAGCGGCAGCGGGGCCATCGAGAACGCCCGGTCGAGCGACCAGCGCTGGACGACGTCCTGGTTGGCTGCGACCGCGCCCGCCGGGAAGCGGACGACCATCTGGACGACCTCACCGGCCCCCCGCGGCCCGTCGTGGAACGTCGGCGTCGGG
>CALMPQ010000302.1 GCA_937872005.1 uncultured Propioniciclava sp. | reverse complement strand
ACGGCACCCTGGTCAACGCCGAACTCGTCCGCCGAGGCCTCGCCGCCCCGCTCGTCGTCGGCGGTGACGTCCGACTCCAGGACGAGATCAGGGCCGCGCAGGCCGAGGCCGTGGCGTCCGAACAAGGACTGCACGCGGCGACCGGCTGCACGATCCGGGGCCGCTTGGCCACGGGCGACCGGGCCGAGGCCCGGGCGGTACTGGTCGACCTCCTGGCCGACCAGCGCAACGCGCTGGTGCAAGGGCTCACCGACGAGTCACGCGAGCGAGCACTCGCCGACGCGCGTCGGCTCGCCGGCTAGAACCGCCAGGACTCAGACGACCTCGTCGTCGTCCTCGGGCGTGATGATGTGCATCGCGGCCTCCTCGGCGGATGCCGCTCCGCCATCGATGCCCACCGAGAAGGCGACCGACTCGTGGTCGCGCTCGCCGGTTTCGATCAACCGCCCGGCACGCACCGAGCCGACCTCGCGGTTCTCACCGTCCGGGTTCCACGGCGTGTCGTCGGGGGGTGCCACCTCGGGCTCCTCCTGCTTGACGCGCATGTCGAGGTTCTCGCCCTGCCGCATCTCCTCGGGCGTGTTGCCGAAGCCCTGCGCGGGCGACCAGTGGTCGGGCGCGATGTACCCCTCGTCGAGCACGTCGTCGACCCCACGGTCGATGAGCGTGTCGGACTGCTGGAGCTGTTCCAGGTTGTCCTCACCGGAGGACCCGCCGTCAAATGTGTTCTCGCTCATGCACTGATCCTGCCACCTCCGGCAAGCGTTTGGGGTGACCAAGCGCAGGTCAGCGGCGTCGTCCGCGTTGCTCGGCGGACAGCGGCAGGAGCGAACGGGGGTTCAACGCCACCGCCCAGCGACGCCACCAGGGCAGACCCGCGACGACTGCCTTCCGCGCGGCCTGCACCTCGGTCCAGTAGCCACCGGAGGCGGCGCCGTCCAGCTCCCCGGCGCCGAAGACCGCCCGGTTCGCCGAACGGGCGAGGGCGAGCGCCTCGTCACCGCCGATGGCGGCCGCCTGCTCCAGTCGGGTCGCCCGTATCGGGACGGAACGGCCCAGGTCGCGGGCCCGGTCGAGGAACTCCAGCCAGCCCCCCACGACGCGGGTGGACGCCGAACCCCGCGTCCGTCGCCGGTACCGCCGGACGGCCTTCGCGCCCAGCAGCAGGGCGACGATGCCGAGCACCACGGCGATCGGCGGGCCGACGACCCGCACCACGGCGAGGACGACCCTCAGCCAGTCGGTGCCCGGGGTGGGCCGCTCGAGCTGGTCGCCGACGCCGGCGGTGTTGAACAGCGAGTCGAACGACCCCGGTGGCCGCACCGGGTTGGGCGGCGGCACGTGCGGCGCGTTCTGCTGCTCCAGTGTCTTGGGCGGGATGTTGGTGGGCTCCTTGTTCCGGTCAGGCGTGAACGCCTCGGTCGGAATGGTGACCCAACCGCGCCCGTCCAGGCTCACCTCGACCCACGCCTGGACGTGCTGGCCCTTGACCACCCCGTCGCCCGGCACGGCGGCACCCATGACGACCCGCGCCGGGTAGCCGAGCCGGTTCAGCGCCAGCGCGTAGGTGGCGGCGTAGTGCTCGTCGCTGCCGACCAGTTCGGTGGCGAAGGTGAGCAGCCGCTTCAGTCCGTGGCCGGGCAGGTACTGCTGCTGGCCCGGCTTCGTGCCGTTGCTCCAGGCGCCATTCTCGCGCAGGACGCGGGCCACCTCCTCGGCCCGGCTCCACGGGTCCCCCGCGGCGGCGGCCATCGTCTCGAAGCTCGGCACGAGGGGTGCGGTGACGGGCTCCGGCACGAGCACGGGCCCGGACGCCCGCGGGAGTTGCCCCGGGTCGGTGGGCTGCGACACCGAGGTCACCTCGATCGTGTCGCCGGCCCTCAGGAAGTCGGGGACCAACCCCTGACCGGTGCCGATGTTGTAGCGGACGGAGTCGGCGTGGGCCCGCGCATTGGGCCCGGTGAACTGGATCTGGGTCGCCGGCCCGGGCGCGGGCAGCCACACCGCGAGCTCGCGGGTCGCCGCGTACGCCGGCTCGATCGTCACCCGGACGGTCGTGGTCTGGCCGTCCGGCGTCCCGGGGATCGTCGCCCCCACACGCTGGAACCCGGTGCGCGGATCTCCGACCACGCCCCCGGAGGCGCTCCACGCCAGTCCGTCCCACTCGTCGAGCACCGCCAGACGCAGCAGGCTGCCCGGGGAGGCACCTTCGACCCGCACCAACGGCTGATCGTACAGCGCCTGGGAATCGGAGGAGTACTTGCGGAAACCCGCGAGCGGCGAGGGGTAGCGGTCGACGTCCAGGGGCGGCTGCACCCACGTGCGCAGCACGGTGCGGGGGGTCCGTTCCGGGCCCGGCATCAGTTGCGCGGCCCCGACGCCGCCGGCGAGGGCGATCGCGAGCAGCACCGCGGCGGCCGTCCAGCGCGTGGACCGGCCCAGACCCGTGCCGGACAGGGAGCGGCGCCGCGTGTGGCGCACGAACAACCAGGTGAACACGCCGAGCATGCCCAGCACCCCGATCGCCACCGGGGTTGCGGCCTCGTGGCTGCCCAGCAGGATGGTCCCGGCGAGGAGGCCCAGCGCGAGGGCCGGGGGCAGCCAGGCGCTGCGCGTCCTGCGGGCCACGAGGTGGGCGCCACACCCGAACGCCAACCCCACCAGCCACGGCAACACGAGGAAGGCCGAGTCGCCCGGCACCGGCGGCAGCGTGGTGAGGAGGTCCTTCCACCCACCGACGGCGCCCGTCGCCAGGCCCCGGAAGGTCTCCGGCGAGGGCACGAACCCCGCGATGGTGTCCTCCCGCAGTGCGACCGCCCCTCCGAGGGTTGCGTACAGCACGACGACGATCGCGACCGCGGCCAGCCACGGCCAGCGCAGCGCGTTCGTGACGTGCGCGGCCAGCACACCCAGGAGCAGGCCCAGGCCTCCCACGGCCAGGTGGATCGGTGTGCTGAACGTGGACGCCCACGCGGCCAGCGCGACCACACCCAGGCCGACCGCGAAGAAGGCGTCCGTCAGGTCGGCGGCCGACGGGCGCAGCAACTGCAGCGTCCCAGTGAACGTGGACGCCGTGCTCGCCTCGGCGCGACGCGGCTGGACGATCCTCACTGGGTGACACCCCCCGCCAGGACGAGCGGGAGCTCGGCCAACTCGCCGAGCGTGACCACGACGATGCCGGCCCCCTCCCGGTACGACAGCGGGCTGCCCGGGACGACCTGGACAGCCACGAGGCGCACCTGCGGCGCCAGGTAGGCGCGGGCCCGTTGCAGCACCTCGAACGTCGTGAGGGGCCCCGTCACCAGCACCACCGCCGACACATCGGGCGCGAGCGTGCCCAGGCGCGAGGTCGCGGCCGGCAGGGGCCACGGCCCGTGGACGGCGCGGCTGTAGGTGTCCAGGGCCGTGTGCGGGGCGGGCTGCACGGCCGTGTGCGCCCCACACACGATGGTGGTCTCCATCTCGTCGGCCAGCGCCCGCAACGTCACCGACGCCCCGCACGACAGGGCGAGCTCGAACTCGTCGGGCCCGGTGTAGGACGCCTCGTCGACGTCGACCACGACGGCCACGTGGGAGCGGCGGGTGTCGAGGAACTGGCGCACCAGGAACGCCGCGCTGCCCGAGGCCCCCGAGGCCTTCGCGGAACTGCGCCAGTGGATGTAGCGCCGGTCGTCGCCGGGCTCGTACTCGCGCAGCGTGTGGAAGGCCAGGTCGCTCATCGACATGTCGTTGCTGGTCTGCCCCTCCAGGTCACGCAGCAGTCCCGAACCGAGGCTCTCGAGGGCGACGGTGCGCGGGTGGACGAACAGTTCCAAGCCCTCGCTCCACACCAGTTCGCGGCGCAGCAGCCCGAACGGGTCGCCGCGCTGGGTCCGCACCGGCCCGACGGGAATCACCCCGCGCGCCGCGGTCGGGATCACGAGCACCTCCTCGAAGGTGCCACCGGGGCCGAGGGCGGGGAGCGTGAAGCGTGCCGACGATTCCCCCACCGGCACCTCCAAGCCGACGGGGAGCAGCGGCGTCCGGGCGGCGTTGGTGACGGCCACGTGGGCGGCCGAGGAGTCGCCGGCGACCAGCCTGACCGGTGCGAGCTCGAGGTCGACCTCCAGCTGGGTGCGCCCGACCAGGAAGAGCGCCGACAGGGCCAACAGCACCAGCAGGGCCGCTCCCACGACCCGGAACTCCTGCCAACCCAGCACCCACCCGGCGACCAGTGCCACTGCGCCGAAGGCGGCGGCCATCCAGCCCAGGGGCGACACGCAGTCCAGCGCGGCCCGCACGGCGGACCTCAACGGACGCGGTCGGCCGGCGCCGTCACCGAGGCCAACAGGTCGTCGATCACGCGCTCCACGTTCACGCCCGAGAACTGGGCCTCGGCGTTCAGGATCAGCCGGTGCGCCATGACCGGGATGGCGAGGTCCTTGATGTCGTCGGGGATGACGTACGGGCGTCCCTGCGACAGGGCCCACGTCTTGGCCGCACGGATGAACGCCAGGCAGCCGCGCATCGACAACCCCAGCTTCACGTGCGTGTGGCGGCGCGACTCCTCGGCGATCGTCCCCACGTACCGCAGGATCGCCTCGTCGACGTGCACCATGTTCGCGAACGACGACATCTGCGACACCGCGTGCGCGGCGATGACCGGCCGCACGTCGGCGGCGCGGTCGCGGTTGGCCGCCTGGGCCATGAGCTCGACGGCGACCGCAAGCTCGGGGTAGCCGACGGCGGTCTTCATCAGGAAGCGGTCCAGCTGCGCCTCGGGCAGCGGGTAGGTGCCCGCCTGCTCGATCGGGTTCTGCGTGGCGATGACCATGAACGGACGCCCCACCGAGTGGGATTCCCCGTCCACCGTGACGCGCGACTCCTCCATGACCTCCAGCAGCGCCGACTGGGTCTTCGGCGAGGCACGGTTGATCTCGTCGGCCAGCACCACCGTCGCGAAGATCGGGCCCTTGTGGAACTCGAAGGACTGCTTCGACTGGTCGTACACGGTGACGCCGAGCAGGTCGCTGGGCAGCAGGTCGGGCGTGAACTGGATGCGGTGGTGCGTGCCCTGGACGGTGGCCGCCAGCGACTTGGCCAGGACGGTCTTGCCGGTGCCGGGGTTGTCCTCCAGCAGCAGGTGGCCCTCCGACAGCATGCAGGTCAGCGCCAGGCGGATCACCTCCTCCTTGCCGCGGATCGCGAGGCCGACATTGGCGACCAGCTGGTCGAACGTCGTGGCGAACCAAGTGGCCTGGTCGGGGCTGATGCTCATGCTTGTTCCATCCTGTCGAGAGTGGTCGGGGTCACCATGCGAGCCGTCCCTGGACCCCGTCGCAGGTCACGACGACGGAGTTGGGGAAGCCGTAGTAGGCGCCGGTCTGCCGTTTCACGCTGCCGCTCAACCTGACGGTGGAGAACACCTGGTTGTTGTGCGTCCCAAGGATCGTGCACTGGTACGAGCCGCTGAAGTTCGACGTCGTGATGCCGACGTAGTAGCAGGCTCCGCCGTCGCCGTAGTAGGTGCAGTCCTTGCCGGTCGCGCGGCCACCCTTCCAGACGTCCACCGTCCGCGGCGGCGGCGGGGGCGGCGGGGGCGGCGGCGGGGGTGGTGGCGGCGGATCCGTCGT
>CALMPQ010000301.1 GCA_937872005.1 uncultured Propioniciclava sp. | reverse complement strand
GCGCCAGATGCGACGCACCATGGTCTGGGCGACCTCGGTCGAGCGGTTCGGCATCCGCGCCGGACGCCCCGGCTCGCCCCCTCGCGCCTCGTAGGTCAGCGAACTCAGCACCGCCGCGAGTTCTGCGGCGTTGAGCTCGTCGAAGATCCCGGCCCGGATCGCCTCGGCCGTCACCAGGTCGAGCTCGGAGTAGATGCGCGCCAGCATGCGGCCGGCGTCGGTGACGCGGTCGCCGTCCTCCGACAGGTAGCCCAGCGCCGACAGCACGGCGCACACCTTGTCGAACCGGTTCGCGATCGTGTTGGTGCGTTTCTCGGTCTGCGCGCGCAGGTCGGCCGTGTCGCGCTCCAGTCGCAGCGCCTTCTCCGCGGCGCGCGCGTGCTCCTCGCGGTCGGGGCAGGCGTGGCACGGGTGTTCCTTCACGGACGCCCTCAGCTCGGCGATGCGGCCGGCCACCTCGGCGTCCATGGCTGCGGGGCTGACGCGGGACACGTTCAGGTCGACCGAACCCAGCTTGCTGTGGAACGCCGCCGCCAGGTTGCGGCGGTCCTTGGCCGAGCGGCCGTCGAAGTGCTTGGGCACCCGCATGCGCCCGGCCACCACGGGCGGGGACGGGAAGTCGGTCGGCGACAGCTTCTTGATCTGGCGCTGCTCGGTCATCACCAGCGGTGAGGGGTTGGCGCGGTCGCGACCGACGCCGGCGTCGATCACCACGGCCCAGCCCTCGTGCCGTCCCGAGGGCACGCCGATGATGTCGCCCGGCGCCAGTTCCAGCAGCGCCTGGATCGACTCGGCCCGCCGGTCGGCCTTGCGGGACTTGGCCGCCTCCGCCTCCAGCCGCGAGATCTCCGCCCGGAGCCGGGCGTACTCCTCGAAGTCACCCCGATCGCAGGCCGCCTCGGCCCACAACGCCGCCATCTTCTCGGTGTTCCGGGCCGACGCACGCGCCAGACCGACCACCGACCGGTCCGACTGGTACTGCGCAAAACTCTGCTCCAGCAGCCCGCGCGCCTTCTCGCGGCCCACCCGCGAGACCATGTTCACGGCCATGTTGTAGGTCGGCGAGAACGACGACCGCAGCGGGTACGTGCGCCGGGACGCCAACCCCGCCACCGCGCGCGGGTCGAAGTTGCGGTGCCACAGCACCACGGCGTGGCCCTCGACGTCGATGCCGCGGCGTCCGGCGCGACCGGTGAGCTGGGTGTACTCCCCCGGCGTGATGTCGACGTGGGCCTCGCCGTTGTACTTCACGAGCTTTTCGAGCACGACTGAGCGGGCGGGCATGTTGATGCCCAGCGCCAGCGTCTCGGTGGCGAAGACGATCTTGACCAGCCCGCGGACGAACGCCTGCTCCACGCACTCCTTGAACGCCGGCAGCATGCCCGCGTGGTGCGAGGCGATACCCCGGCGCAGCGCCTCGGCGAAGGTCGCGTAGTCGAGGGCCTCGAGGTCGTCGCGGCTCAGGCCCGTCGTCGCGCTGGACGCCAGGGCGTCCAGTTCGGTGCGCTCCGCGGCCGTCGTCAGCCGGACGCCGCTGCGCAGCAACTGCCCCACCGCCTGGTCGCAGCCGGCGCGGGAGAAGATGAAGTAGATGGCGGGGAGGAGGCCCTCGGCGTCCAGCTTCTCGATGGCGCCGTCGCGGCGCGGGATAAGGTTCGGGCCCCGGTCGCCGCGGCCGGCGGCGTTGCGTTCGATGCGGTCGCGCATGCCCCGCCCGCGCGGCCGGCGCGAGTCGTCGCGCACGAACCGGCTCTCCTCCTTGGCCAGCCGTATGAGCTCGGGGTTGACCTCGCCGCCGACCGGCAGCTCGGACGCCGTGGGCGCCTCGTCCTCGAACAGGTCGTAGATGCGTCGGCCGGCCATCACGTGCTGGAACAACGGCACCGGGCGCCGTTCGCTCAGCACAACCTCCACCCCGCCGCGGACCTCGTCGAGCCAGTCGCCGAACTCCTCGGCGTTGGACACGGTGGCCGACAACGACACGAGCTGCACCGAGGGGGCCAGGCCGATGATGACCTCCTCCCACACCGCGCCGCGGAAGCGGTCGGCGAGGTAGTGCACCTCGTCCATGACGACATAACCCAGGCCGCGCAGCGTCGAGGAGCCCGCGTAGATCATGTTGCGCAGCACCTCGGTGGTCATCACCACGACCGGGGCGTCGCCGTTGATGGTGGTGTCGCCGGTCAGCAGGCCGACGCGGTGGGTGCCGAAGCGCTCAGCGAGGTCGTGGTACTTCTGGTTCGACAAGGCCTTGATGGGCGTGGTGTAGAAGCACTTGCGGCCCTCGCGCAGGGCGAGGAACACCGCGAACTCCCCCACGACCGTCTTGCCGGCGCCGGTCGGCGCGGCCACGAGGACGCCGGAGCCCGCCTCCACGTGGGCGCAGCCGTCCCGCTGGTAGTCGTCGAGGGCGAACGGGAACGCCGCGGCGAACTCCGCGAACGCCGGGCCAGGCTCGGGAGCGGGACGATCAGTGGGCACGATGCAGCTCCGGGGCGTAGATCCGCAGCGCCCCCGGCGCCGCGGAGACTGTCAGG
>CALMPQ010000300.1 GCA_937872005.1 uncultured Propioniciclava sp. | reverse complement strand
AGGGTGACTGCGTGGACCCGACGCCGACCCTGCCGCCCCTCGTGGAGCCCGGGCCTGCCCTCACCCGCGAGGAGACGCACCGCTACGCGCGGCACCTGTTGATCCCCTCGATCGGCGAGGTCGGCCAGCGTCGGCTGCGCGCCGCGCACGTCGCCGTCATGGGCGCGGGGGGTCTCGGCTCCCCCGCGTTGCTCTACCTGGCGGCCGCCGGGGTCGGGAAGCTGACGATCATCGACGACGACGTGGTCGACGTCACCAACCTGCACCGCCAGGTCATCCACCCCGACGCAGCCGTGGGGACGCCGAAGGTCGACTCGGCCGCCGCCGCCGTGAAGGCGTTGAACCCGACGGTCGAGGTGGTGACCCACGGCGTCCGATTGGTGCCGGGCAACGCTGCGGAGTTGTTCGCGGGCGCCGACCTGGTGCTCGACGGCACCGACAACTTCGAGACCCGCTACGCCGTGAACGACGCCTGCGCCGAACTCGGGCTGCCGTACGTGTGGGCGTCGGTCTACCGCACCCAGGCGCAGGTGGCGGTGTTCTGGGCCGCGCCCCCGGGGGGCGTTCCGGGGGTCGACCTGCGCGACCTGTTCCCACACCCGCCCGCGCCCGGCTCGGTCCCCAGTTGCGGGGACGCCGGCGTCCTCGGCGCCCTGACCGGCCAGGTCGGCTCGATGATGGCCGCCGAGGCGATCAAGCTGATCTGCGGGGTCGGCTCGCCGTTGCTGGGTCGCGTCGCGTTCCTCGACCTGCTGGACGCCACCGTCACCCCCATCCCCCTCCGGCCGGGCACCCGCCCGCCCGCGCCCGCTGCACCGACCCCCGAGGAGGGCCCCGTGTTCGCATCCGTCACCCCGACCGAGCTCGCCGCCGAGCTGGCCTCTGAGAATCCCCCGATCGTGCTCGACGTGCGGGAGCCCTCCGAGATCCCGTTCGGCGCCATCGACGGGTCGGTGCGCATCCCGCTGCAGCAGTTCCTCGACAACGTGCCCACCTTCGAGCCGGACGCCGACGTCGTGATCCACTGCAAGCTCGGCCCCCGCGCCGAGCGGGCGGCTGCGGCGCTGGCCGCGTCGGGCCACACGAAGATTCGGCTGCTCGAGGGCGGCATCCTCGCTTGGGGTCGCGACGTCGACCCGACCGTCACGCCTTATTGATCCAAGGTGTCACAGGTAGGGTCAGGGCCATGACGACGCTGAACCCCGCGGACGCGGAACCGCAGGATTCCTCCTCCCTGCGCGAGGGTCTGGCCGAGCGCCTCATGGAGATCGGTCAGGAGTCCGCCCGGATCGACGAACCGTTTCTGATCGATGATGACCTCTACGACGAAACCGGCGCACCCAAGTGAAGCGAACGATCCTGTCCGTCGAGGAGTACCTCGCCGAGGTGCTCGCCCTCGCGCGTCCATTGCCCGACACCGAGGTGGTGCCGATTCGCGAGGCGTCCGGGCGCACGCTGGCCGAGCCCGTGCTGGCCCGCGGCGACGTGCCCGCCTTCGCGAACTCTGCGATGGACGGCTACGCCGTGCGCGCCGCCGACCTGGTGCCGGGCGTGGTGCTGCACGTGCAGGCAGAGGTGCTGGCCGGGTCGGGTGCCGACCCGGTGTTCGGCGGCTGCGCGTGCGTGCGGATCATGACCGGCGCCCCGCTCCCCTCCCGGGCCGACGCGGTCGTGCCGGTCGAGCAGACCACGCCGGTGGAGGGTGGGGTCCGGATCGACGAGGTCGTCGAGGTGGGCCGCCACGTGCGCCGGGCGGGCGAGGACGTCCGCGCCGGTGACGTCGTCCTCGAGACCGGGGTCCGGCTGGGCGCACGTGAGCTGTCCACCGCCGCGGCGGCCGGGGCGGCGCGCGTGGCGTGCGTGCGGCGTCCGGTGGTCGGCGTGGTCGCCACCGGCGACGAACTGGTCGCGCCCGGCCAGCCGTTGGAGCGCGGCCAGATCTACGAGTCGAACGCCGCCTTCCTGGGCGCGGGCATCGCCCGCGACGGCGCCACCCCCCTGGTGCTGGACGCCGTGCGCGACACCCCGGAGGACTTCGCCGCGGCCCTCGATTCCCTGGCGGCACGGTGCGACGTCATCGTGGTCTCGGGCGGGGTGAGCGTGGGTGACGCCGACGTCACCCGCATCGTGCTGGAGGCGGCCGGGGCCAACTTCCGGCACGTGCGCATGCAGCCGGGCAAGCCGCAGGGCTGGGCCCGCTGGGGTCAGTCCCGAACGCCGGTGGTCGGCGTCCCCGGCAACCCGCTCTCGGCGGCGATCAGCTACGAAGTGTTCGTGGCGCCGCTGATCGATCGGCTGCACGACCGGCCGACCCCGGGGTGGTCGGCCGCGGTGGTCGCCCAAGGTTGGTCCAGCCCGCCGGGGCGTCGCCAGATCATCCCGGTGCTGCTCGACGTCGACGAGTCCGGACGCCAGGTGGTCAAGCCCGCGCACCGGCGGGGGTCGGCGTCCCACATGGTGACGTCGCTGGCGGCCGCGAACGCCCTCGCCTCGGTGACCGAGGACGTCACTGCGGTCGAACCCGGCCACCTCGTCGCCGTGCGGAGGCTGCCATGACCGAATCGCCGTTCACCCACCTCGACCCGGCCGGCAGCGCCAGGATGGTCGACGTCACCGCCAAGCAACCGACGGTGCGGGCCGCGACGGCGTCCGCGTCGGTGAAGGTGTCGCCCGAGGTCGTGGGGCTGTTGCGCTCGGGTGAGGTACCCAAGGGCGACGTGCTCGCGGTCGCGCGCATCGCCGGCATCGCCGCGGCCAAGAAGACCCCCGACCTGCTGCCGCTGGCGCACGTGATCGGGGTGCACGGCTGCACGGTCGACCTCGACATCGTCGACGCCGGGGTGGAGATCACCACCACCGTGCGGACCGCCGACCGCACCGGTGTCGAGATGGAGGCCCTGACCGCGGCCAGCGTCGCGGCGCTCGCGATCATCGACATGGTCAAGGGCCTCGACCGCGCGGCGCACATCGAGAACGTCGTGCTGCTCGCCAAACAGGGCGGGCGCTCTGGTTCCTGGACGAGGGAGGCGTGATGGAGTTCGATGCCGTGATCGTGGCCGGCGGCAAGGGCTCGCGCATGGGTGGCGTGTCGAAGGCCGACCTCGACGTCTCGGGTGAGCGCCTCCTCGACATCGTGCTGCGGGCGGCTGCCGGCGCTGCGACGACCGTGGTGGTCGGTGACGTCGAGGTGCCCCGCGACGTGGTGCTGACCCGCGAGGACCCGCCCGGCACCGGTCCCGCGGCCGGCCTGCTCGCCGGGCTGGACGCCGTGGGCTCCCCCGCCCCGTGGACCTTGGCCCTCGCGTGCGACCTGCCCGGGGCGCCCGAAGCCGTGGGGCGGCTGCTGGAGGCCGCGGCGTCCGCGCCTGACGAAGCTGAGGGGCTGTGCCTGCGCGACGCGGGCGGCGAGCTGCAGCACCTCGCCGCCCTCTACCGGACGCCCGCCCTGCGGCGC
>CALMPQ010000299.1 GCA_937872005.1 uncultured Propioniciclava sp. | reverse complement strand
CCAACACGGCCTTGACCAGCGCCGTCACCGGCTCGGGCGGCCTGCAGGTCGCCGACCTGATGGGCGTCGGTTTCGTGCAGGAGGTCATCGCCGCCACCGAGGCGATCGAGCGGTTCCACCCCGACGCCGACGTCGTCATCGAGCTCGGCGGCGAGGACGCCAAGATCACTTACCTCAAGCCCACCCCCGAACAGCGCATGAACGGCACCTGCGCGGGCGGCACCGGCGCCTTCATCGACCAGATGGCCACCCTGCTGCACACGGACGCCGCGGGCCTCGACGCGCTCGCCGCCCAGTACGCGACCTTGTACCCGATCGCGTCGCGATGCGGCGTGTTCGCCAAGACCGACGTCCAGCCCCTGTTGAACCAGGGCGCCGCCCACGCCGACATCGCGGCGTCGGTGTTCCAGGCGGTGGCGACGCAGACGATCGCGGGGCTGGCCTGCGGGCGTCCGATTCGGGGCAACCTCGTGTTCCTGGGTGGGCCGCTGCACTTCCTGCCCCAGCTGCGCGCCGCCTACGAACGGGCGCTCTCCGGGCAGGTGGCGTCCTTCACCACCCCGCCGGACGCCCAGCTCTACGTCGCGCTGGGGGCTGCGCTGTCGGCGTCCGGGCGTGAGGTCTTCACCACCCAGCTCATCGACGCGCTGGACGCCGCGACCGGCACGGCGTCCGTGGCCAGCAAGCCGATGCGGGCGCTGTTCGCCGACGACGCCGAACGCGCCGCCTTCGAGGGGCGCCATGCCCGCGCGTCGGTGCGTCAGGGCGACCTCTCGTCGGCTACCGGGCCCCTGTTCGTTGGCATCGACGCCGGGTCGACGACAATCAAGTGCGTCGTGCTCACCGAGGCGGGCGAGATCGTGTTCACCCACTACGCCAGCAATGCCGGCGATCCGGTGCCGGCGGCGGTCGACATCGTTCGGCGCGTGCGGTCGGTGCTCCCGGAGGATGCCCACCTGGCCCGGGCGTGCGTGACCGGCTACGGCGAGGGGCTGATCCAGGCGGCGCTGCGCGTCGACGACGGCGAGATCGAGACGATGGCGCACTACCGAGCGGCCGAGCACGTCGCGCCGGGCGTGACCAGCGTGATCGACATCGGTGGGCAGGACATGAAGTACCTCCGCATCCGCGGCGGGGTGGTCGACTCGATCGCGGTGAACGAGGCCTGCTCGTCGGGGTGCGGGTCGTTCCTGCAGACGTTCGCCGAGACGATGGGCACCGACGTGCGGTCCTTCGCCCGCGCTGCGTTGCAGGCCGACCAGCCGGTCGACCTGGGCTCGCGGTGCACGGTGTTCATGAACTCCTCGGTCAAGCAGGCCCAGAAGGAGGGGGCCGACGTCGGGGCGATCTCGGCGGGGCTGAGTTATTCGGTCGTGCGGAATGCGCTCTACAAGGTGATCAAGCTCAAGTCACCCGACGACCTCGGCGAGAAGGTGGTCGTCCAGGGCGGGACGTTCCTCAACGACGCGGTGCTGCGGGCGTTCGAGCTGCTGACCGGGCGCGAGGTCGTCCGGCCCGACATCGCCGGGCTGATGGGCGCCTACGGGGCGGCGCTCACCGCGCGCCGCAACTGGGTGCCGGGCACGGCGTCCGAGCTGCTGGAGCTCGACGAGCTCGACTCGCTCACCGTCGACACCTCCACGCGCACCTGCAAGCTGTGCCAGAACCACTGCGGGCTGACGATCTCGACGTTCGGCGACGGGACGCGGCACGTGTCGGGCAACCGGTGCGAGCGCGGGGCGTCCGAGGAGCGCAACCCACAGCGGTCGGACCTGCCGAACCTCTACGACTACAAGTACAAGCGCACGTTCGGGTACCGGCGGCTGACCGACGCCAAGGCGCACCGGGGCGCGATCGGCCTCCCGCGCGTGCTGAACATGTATGAGAACTACCCGCTGTGGTTCACGATTCTGACGAGCCTGGGGTTCAAGGTCATGCTCTCGGGGCGGTCGAACCACGACCTGTTCGAGGCGGGCATGGAATCCATCCCGTCAGAGAATGTCTGCTACCCCGCGAAGCTGGCCCACGGGCACGTCGAGTGGCTGCTCGACCGAGGGGTGACCACGATCTTCTACCCGTGCGTGAGCTACGAGCAGAAGGTGGTCGAGGCGTCCGACAACCACTTCAACTGCCCCGTCGTGGCGTTCTACCCGCAGGTGATCGAGAAGAACCTCGACCGGCTGCGCGAGCCGGGTGTCCGCTACCTCGACCCGTTCGTGAACCTGGCCGACCCCGGCAAGCTCGCCGAGCGGTTGGTGGAGATCTTCGAGTGGTGCGGCGTCGAGTTGGGCGAGGCCCGCGAGGCCGTCCGGCTGGGTTATGCCGAGGACGCCCGGGTCAAGGCCGACATCGCGGCCGAGGGCGTCCGGGCGTTGGAGTACATGGCTGAACACGACGTGAAGGGCATCGTGCTGGCCGGGCGGCAGCTGGCTTCGGCGCGGCAGGCACTACCGGCCG
>CALMPQ010000298.1 GCA_937872005.1 uncultured Propioniciclava sp. | reverse complement strand
TGATGTGGCAGTACCGCGAGTCGGTGCTCGGCCTGGTCGACGGGTGCCTGGCCCTCGACACCCCGTCCGCCGACACCACCACGAGCTTCGGCCACCACGCCGACGGCGCCAACATCCACCCCACCGCCGTGGCCGGCGTCGTGGGTGTGGTCGATGACGTCGCCGTCGCCCTGTCGATGGGCTTCGCCCACCCCGGGGACGCCGTCGTGCTGCTCGGCGGCACCCGCGAGGAGTTGTCGGGTTCGGCCTGGGCCGAGGTCGTCCACGGCCACCTGGGCGGCATGCCCCCGATGCCCCACCTCGCGGCCGAGAAGGCCCTGGCGGGCGTGCTCGTGACCGCCGCAACACGCGGGTTGCTGTCGTCGGCACTCGCCGTCGCCGAGGGTGGCCTCGCCGCCGCGCTCGCGCTGGGGAGCCTGCGCCACGGCCTCGGGGTCTCGCTCACGTTGCCCGCGGGCGACCCGACGGTGCACCTGTTCGCCGAGTCGGCGGCGCGCGCCGTCGTGTCCGTGTCGGCCGCCCACTACGGCCAACTCCGGGCGCTGTGTCGCACGGCCGGCGTCCCGCTGGAGCGCCTGGGCGAGGTGGTCGAAGCCCCCGAGCTCGAGGTGCTCGGCCAGTTCACGCTGCCGCTGGACGAGGTCCGCGCTCGCTGGGAGGCCCCGCTGCGCGAGGTGCTGGACCGGTGACCGGCGAGCAGAAGCCGCCCCGGTGGGACCCGCCCGGCAACGGTGCCCAGCCCACGTCCTGGGAGCGCCCGATCACGCCCCTGCCCTACCCCCCGCCGATCGCCACCCCACCCCAGGCGTGGCCCGCGCCGACGGCGTCCGATGGCCCCGTCTGGTATGCGCCCCCGCCCACCGACCCGCCCCTGACCGGCCGGGACCGAACCTGGGTGCCCGCCAGCCACTGGACGGCCCTGTTCACGACGTGGCTGGGTCCGTTCGTCATCCTGCTGACCGTGGGGGAGTCGAGCGTCCGCGTGCGGGAGCACGCCAAGGAGTCCCTCAACTTCGAGGTGACCTTCTGGCTGGGGATGCTGCTGGCCGCACTGGGCACCTACGTGCTCATCGGGTACGTGTTCCTCATCCTCCTGCCGATCCTGTGGCTCGTCCTGCGCGTGATGGCCGCGCTGGACGCCGGGGCCGGCAAGACGGTTCGCTACCCCCTGACGCTGCGACTGGTCCGCTGACGTGGCAACCGGCACGGGGCAGGCGGCCGACGGGACTACACTCACTCCAGTGACGCGCGACCTGCACCTGCTCGACCCGGTCGGTGACCCCAAACCCAACGAGGAGTGCGGCGTCTTCGGCGTCTGGGCCCCCGGCGAAGAGGTCGCGAAGCTCACCTACTTCGGCCTGTTCGCCCTCCAGCACCGCGGCCAGGAGTCGGCGGGCATCTCCGTCAGCAACGGCGAGCGCATCATGGTCTTCAAGGACATGGGCCTGGTCTCGCAGGTGTTCGACGAGCCGACCCTCTCGTCGCTCCCGGGCCACTTGGCGATCGGGCACACGCGCTACTCGACGACCGGGGCGTCGATCTGGAAGAACGCCCAGCCGACCTACCGCGCCACCCCCAACGGTGGCCTCGCCCTGGCCCACAACGGCAACCTCACCAACACCCCTGAGCTCGAGGCGTGGCTGCGCGAGCGCGACGCTCACGCCAAGGTGGCGGCCAAGGACACGATGGACTCCACGAACGACACGTGGCTGGTCACCGCACTGTTGGCGACCTTCACCGAGTCGACGTGGGACGCCGCCCTCGAGGTCCTGCCCCGCCTGCAGGGCGCCTTCTGCTTCACGTTCATGGACGACAACGCCCTCTACGCCGCCCGCGACCCGCAGGGCGTGCGCCCCCTCGTGCTCGGACGCCTCGAGCGCGGCTGGGTCGTCGCCTCCGAGACCGCAGCGCTGGACATCGTGGGTGCCACGTTCATCCGCGAGGTGGAGCCGGGCGAACTGATCTGCGTCGACTCCGGGGGTCTGCGCTCGGCCCGCTTCGCCGAGGCCAACCCCAAGGGCTGCCTGTTCGAGTACGTCTACCTCGCGCGCCCCGACACCGTCATCGCCGGGCGTCGCGTGCACACCACCCGCGTCGAGATCGGCCGCACACTGGCGCTCGAATCACCGGTGGACGCCGACCTCGTCATCCCGACCCCCGAGTCGGGCATCCCGAGCGCCGTCGGCTACGCGGAGGCGTCCGGGATTCCGTACGGGCTGGGACTGGTGAAGAACAGCTACGTGGGCCGCACCTTCATCCAGCCGTCGCAGACGCTGCGCCAACTGGGTATCCGGTTGAAGCTCAACCCGATCCGCGACGTGATCGAGGGCAAGCGGCTCATCGTCGTGGACGACTCGATCGTGCGCGGCAACACCCAGCGGGCGCTGGTGAAGATGTTGCGCGAGGCGGGCGCCGCCGAGGTGCACGTCCGGATCGCCTCGCCGCCCGTGGAGTGGCCCTGCTTCTACGGCATCGACTTCGCGACGCGCGCCGAACTCATCGCGCCCGGCATGGGCGTCGACGAGATCTGCCGCTCGATCGGCGCGGACTCGCTGGCCTACATCTCGCTCGAGGGACTCGTCGCCTCGACGGGTTTGCAGAAGAAGCGCCTGTGCCGCGCGTGCTTCGACGGGCAGTACCCGATCCAGGTGCCGCCCGGTGCGGCCGAGAAGATGCGCATGCTCGCGCAGGAAGGTGACGACGACGAGTGAGGTTCCTGAGCCTGTCGAAGGACAGAGCGCCTACGCCGCCGCCGGAGTCGACATCGAGGCGGGCGACCGCGCGGTCGAGCTGATGAAGGCGCACGTGGCGCGCACCCAGCGCCCCGAGGTGCTCGGCGGCCTGGGCGGCTTCGCCGGCTTCTTCGACGCCTCCGCGTTCAAGAACTACGACCACCCCGTGCTGGCCACCTCGACCGACGGCGTCGGCACCAAGGTCGCGATCGCCCAGGCGATGGACCAGCACGACACCATCGGCTTCGACCTCATCGGCATGCTGGTCGACGACCTCGTCGTCGTCGGCGCCGAGCCGCTGTTCGTCACCGACTACATCGCGTGCGGTCGTGTCGTCCCCGAGCGGATCGCCGACATCGTCAAGGGCATCGCGGCCGCCTGCGAGGTCGCCGGCGCGGCCCTGCTGGGCGGCGAGACCGCCGAGCACCCCGGCCTGCTCGAGCCCGACGAGTACGACATCGCGGGCGCCACCACCGGTGTGGTCGAGCGCTCGAAGATCCTGGGCCCCGACCGCGTCCGGGCCGGCGACGTGGTCGTGGCGCTGGCGTCTTCGGGCCTGCACAGCAACGGCTACTCGCTGGTGCGCCACGTGCTGCTCAACCAGGCCGGCTGGGCGCTGGACCGCGACGTCCCCGAACTCGGCACCACGCTGGGGGAGACCCTGCTCACGCCGACGCAGGTCTACGCGCGCGACATCCTCGCGCTCGTCGACGCCGCCGAGGTGCACGCCATCAGCCACATCACGGGTGGCGGCCTGGCCAACAACCTGGCCCGCGTGCTGCCGGCTGGCGTCGGCGCGTCCCTGCGCCGCGACAGCTGGACGCCGCCCGCGATCTTCTCGCTGGTGCAGCAGGTCGGCAACATCAGCCAGCCCGACATCGAGGCCACCCTGAACATGGGCGTCGGCATGGCGCTGGTCGCCCCCGAGTCGTCGGTCGACGAGCTGGTGCGCACGGCGTCCGAGCGGGGGATCGAGGCGTGGGTGCTGGGCCGGACGACGTCGGTCGAGGGCCCGGCAACCGTGGAGCTGCAGGGGAGCCACACGGCCTGAGCGGGGCACCCGGACACGTGCGCTGCAACCGGCGCCCGTGTCTGCGATCCTGCTTTGTCCCGGTGGGGAACTCGGGTACCATCGGCACCACGATTACACATCCTCACGCGGCTAGACCGCCAGAAATGCTAAGGGGGTCGACCCGGACATGGGGCGCGGCCGTGCAAAGGCGAAGCAGACCAAGGTTGCTCGCGATCTGAAGTACCGTACCTTCGACACGGACTTCTCTTCTCTCGAACGTGAACTCAGGGGCGACCAGCCGTCCTGGGTCGAAGCTGAGGCGGAGGGTGACGGCGACGAGTACGACGACCCGTACGCCGTTGAGGATGACGACGACGAGGACGAGGACGACTACCCCCAGCAGGGCCGCAACTACGGCTGAGCCTGCGTGGCGGGCCGACGAACTCCTGCCTGGGTTCGAGTGCCTCACCCTTCCCCTGGAGACACCTCCGCTGCCCGACGAGGGGGACGAACCGCTCTGTGTCACGCTGGTTCGCCGTCAGGACGCCGGCCTGCGCCGGTCGGCGCGTGCGGTCGTGCAGGTGCACGGGTGGAACGACTACTTCTTCCACCCGCACGTCGCGGAGTTCTGGGAGGAGCAGGGGTTCGCCTTCCACGCCGTCGAGTTGCGGCGGTACGGGCGCTCACTGCGCCCGGGGCAGCTGCGGGGGTACATCACCGACCTGGCCGACTACGCCGAGGAACTCGACGCCGCATTGGCCGTGGTGCGCGAGGCGCACGCGGGCATCGTACTGTCGGGGCACTCGACCGGCGGGCTGACGGTGTCGCTGTACGCCGGGGCGCGGCCGGGGGAGCTCGACGGGCTCGTGCTGAACTCGCCGTGGCTCGACATGTGGGGTCCGCCCGCGGTCACCTCCATGCTGAAGCCGCTGTTGCGCGAGTGGAGCAAGCGCGCACCGACGTCGGTGTTCCCGATGCCCGAGTCGGAGGAGAACGTGTACGCCCGGGCGATGCACGCCTCCCACGGCGGGGAGTGGGACTACTCGTTCGACCTCAAGACGCAGGACGCCGAGCCGATCCGGGTGGGCTGGTTCCGGGCGATCCTGCAGGGCCACGCCCAGGTGGCGCGGGGCCTCGACATCGACTGCCCGATCCTGGTGGGCACCTCGGCCCGGACCACGTGGCTGCGTCGGTACTCCGACGAGGCGCGCGCCGCGGACATCGTGCTCGACGTGAACCGCATCAACGCCATCGCGTGGCGGCTGGGGCACCTGGTCACGCTCGCCCGCATCGAGGGCGGCACCCACGACCTCGCGTTGTCGCCGGCGACCGCGCGGGCGGCCTGGTTCGAGGCCATCGCCACGTGGGCGCGCGCCTACGCGCCGCCGCCGCTGCCGCTGGAGGAGTGAACGAAACGCAACACGGCTACCTGCGTGTCAGTGCATCGGACGCCGCGCGCCCGGCCTGCGCTCCATACCCGCCCCCGAACAGGACGGCATGCACGAGCAGGGGGTGCACCTGGTGCAGGGGGATGAGCTCGCGCCAGTCGTCGGGCAGGTGGTCGGACGCCTCCGCGTAGCTCGCCAGCACGCGGTCCAGGTATGGCGCCCCGAACAGGGCGAGCATGGCGAGGTCCGTGATCCGGTGCCCTCCGTGGGCGGCCGGGTCGATGAGGGCCGCGCCGGACGGCGTCCAGAGCAGGTTGCCCGACCACAGGTCGCCGTGGAGGCGCGCCGGGGGAGCGGGGTCGTCGAAGTCGCCCGCCTCGAGCCGGTCGCACAAGCGCTCGAACACCGGGGAGTGGGCCGCGTGCAGGTAGGGGCGCATGCGGTGCCGGGCGTAGAAGGTGCCCCACGTCGCTTCCCCACGCAGCGGGAGTGGGGCGTCCCCGATGAAGCCGTCGGCGTCCCACCCCGCGGGCGGGGACCCGAACGCCGGCGCGCCCGCGTCATGGAGCGCGACCAGGGCGCGCCCGAACTCCTCGGCCGCCTCCGATGTCGCGAAGGTCGTGGGCAGGTGTTCCAGCTCGATGAAGTCGTCGCCGACGCCCAGCACCTGGGCCGCGCGGACCGCACCCGCCGCGTCCAGCCACCGCAGGCCCGCCGCCTCGACACGGAAGAACCCGGCCGGGGCGCCGCGGCGCTGCTTGCGAAAGATCTCCACGCCGCCAGTCTGGCGCAGGGCCCAGAAACGCGAAACGCGAGCCGGGCGGCTCGCGTTTCGTGTGGGTGGTGGCCAGGACCGGGGTCGAACCGGTGACCTTCCACTTTTCAGGCGGACGCTCGTACCAACTGAGCTACCTGGCCATTGCTCTGGGTGGAGCAGCGACCCCGACGGGACTCGAACCCGCGACCTCCGCCGTGACAGGGCGGCGCGCTAACCAACTGCGCTACGGGGCCTCTTGTGAAGGCCGCTGCCCTCTCGGACAGCTTGAGAAGCATAGCGTGAAGCTCCGGGGAGGGAAAATCGAGGGCAACCGTGGACGTCCGCACGACAAAGACCCCGGCCAGACGATGTCTGACCGGGGCCTCTCGTGTCGCATCCCCGACGGGATTCGAACCCGCGCTGCCGCCTTGAAAGGGCGGTGTCCTAGGCCGCTAGACGACGGGGACAGGGCCTGCCCAGCATAGGGCACGCGGGCGCACTGTCCCCAAACGGGCCTCAGGCGTTGGCGAGAGCGAAGTCGCCGGCGCGGACGGCGGCCATGGCGCGGGTCCACGGGATGAGCTGGTCGAGCATGCCCTCGACCTGCGCCGGGGCGCCCTGGCTCGGGGTGAAGGTGGTGAAGTTCTCGAAGTCGTGGAACAGCGAGAGGCCGGCCGCGGTGCGCACGTGGGCGACCTGCTGCTCGGACAGGATGCCGCGCAGGTGCTCGATGGCACGGGCGCCACCGGCCGAGCCGTAGCCGACGAAGCCGGCGGCCTTGTTGTTCAGCTCGTTGTAGAGGTAGTCGAGGGCGTTCTTCAGCGAGCCGGTCAGCGAGTGGTTGTACTCGGCGACGACGAAGACGTACCCGTCGAACTCGTTGATCTTGTCGGCCCACTTCGTGGCGACCGGGTCGGAGCTGGGGCCCCAGGCCGGGGACATGGGGGCGTCCCACACGGGCAGGTTGAAGTCGGCGGTGTCGACGATCTCGTAGGTGGCGTCGTCGCGCTGGTCGGCGATGCCCTTGACCCACTGGGCGACCTCGAGCGACTTGCGGCCCTCGCGGGTGGAGCCGGTGATGATGGCGATCTTCGGCATGGCCGATCTCTCCTCAGAAGTAGTTGAACTGTCAAGTAAGACTCTAGCGAGGGTTGCCGAGTGTTGCCAAACCGGTTGCCCCGGTTGCTCAGGCGAGCGCCTGACCGAGCAGCATCCAGAGCGGGACGGTGGCCAGCGCCAAGCCGGTCTGCACCGCGGTGATGGACGCCATGAGGGGGGCGTCGCCGCCGAGCCGGCGGGCCAGCACGTAGGCGCTGGACGCCGTGGGCAGCGCCAGGAAGACCAGGGCCACGACGGCCGCCTCGCCGCGCAGCCCGACCAGGTGGGCCAGCGCCAGTGCGGTGGCGGGCATGACGACGAGCCTGATCACGGTTGAGACGGTGATGGGGCGTGCCTGGCCTCCGCCCTCGGGGCGCCGCAGGCCCGAGCCCACGCAGAGCAGGCCGATGGGCAGGGCGGCCTGCCCCAGGATCGTGAGGGTGGACGCCGCCACGCCCACCACGCTCGCCACCAGGTGGCCGGCCAGCAGGGGAGCCGTCGGCTCGCGCAGCAGGTTGAGCCCCAGGCCGATGAGGCAGGCCAGCACCAGGGGGTTGGTCGCGATGGCCTTGACCACCCCGAGCCCGCGCATCTCGGCGGTCCCGTGCCGTGCCAGCACGAAGGTCGACAAGACGTTGACGATCGGTACCATCACCGCGTTCGCGAAGGCGGCGAGCGCCACGCCCTGTTGGCCGTACAGCGCCGAGGCGATCACCAGGCCGACATAGTTGTTGAACCGGATCGCACCCTGGAACACCGACGTGAATGCGGGGCCGTCGTCGGTCGCCAGCCGGTGCAGCAGCGTCGTGACGGTCGCGCCGACCAGCGTCGTACCGGCCAGCACGAGGGCCAGGGCGCCCACTTGGACCGACCCGAAGTCGGCGCGCGCGAGCGTCACGACGAAGAGCGCGGGGAGCAGGAAGTTGTAGGTCAGCCCCTCGACCCCCGACCAGAATGGCTCGCCGAAGCCGCCCTGCCGCCGCAGGAGCGCGCCGAACCCGATGAGCAGGGCCGTCGGCACGAGCGCCGACGCGATCGTCGTGGGATCCATGGACGCCGTGCGCCCGCGTCAGTCGCCGCTCGGCCGGGCGGCGTCGATCTTCGCCTTGGCGCCGTCGAGCCACTGCTGGCAGATGGCGGCGAGCTTCTCGCCGCGCTCCCACAAGTCCATGGACGTCGACAGCGGCACGCTGCCCGACTCGAGCTGCCGGACCACCTCGACCAACTGGTCGCGCGCCTGCTCGTAGGTGAGGGCCTGTTCGTCGCTCATGCGGGCTCCTGTTCGTGGTCGTGGGGGTCGACGTCGATCACCGCGGCCGCGATGTCGCCGTCGATGAGGCGGGCGATGATGGTCTCGTCGGGTTCGACGTCGGCGATGGACGCCACCGTTCGGCCGTCGTCGGTGGTCAGGATGGCGTAGCCGCGCTGCAGGGTCGCCCTGGGGGAGAGCGCCCGGACGCGGGCCAGGCTCGAGGTGAGGTGGTCCTGCTCCTTCTCGACCGCCCGCCGGACTCCGCGGCCCAGCCGCCCGCGCAGCTCGTTGACGCGTTCGGAGGCGAGCGTCACCGCGCCCGAGGGGTCGCGGAGGACGGGACGGGAGCGGAGGGCGTCCAACCCCTGCTGCTCGGTGCGGACCCGTTGGATGATCGCGGCGCGGAGCCGCTCGACGCCCACCTCGATGACCCGCGCCTGCTCGACCGCATCGGGGACCACCATCTTCGCCGCGTCGGTCGGGGTCGAGGCCCGGCGGTCGGCGACGAGGTCGAGGATCGGGGTGTCGGTTTCGTGGCCGATCGCCGACACCACGGGGGTGCGGCAGGCGAACGCGGCCCGGACGAGGCCCTCGTCGGAGAAGGGCAGCAGGTCCTCGATCGAGCCGCCCCCGCGGGCGACGATGATCACGTCGATCTCGGGTTGGGCGTCACACCAGCGCAGGGCGTCCGTCACCTGCTCGGCCGACTGGGGGCCCTGCACGAGCGCATACCGGGGCACGACCACGGCTGCCGGCCAGCGGCGGCGGACGTTCTCGACCACGTCACGCTCGGCGGCGGAATCGCGTGCGGTGACCAGACCGATCTGGCGAGGCAGGAACGGCAACCGCTTCTTGAGGTCGGGGTTGAACAGGCCTTCGGCCTGGAGGGCGCGCTTGCGCTGCTCGAGGTGGGCCAGCAGACGCCCCTCACCGGAGGGGCGCAGGTCGGTGCACGCGAAGGTGAGGGAGCCGTTGCTGGGGAAGACGGTGGCCTTGACGTACGCGGCCACGAGGGTGCCCTCGGTGACCGGGCCGGCGGCGTCGAGCGTTGCAGTGTCGAGGCTGACCTGGACGCTGACGTCGGCCAGCTTGTCGCGCAGGGTCAGGAAGTGGATCGAGCTGCCGGCGCGCCGTTTGAGCTGGATGACCTGCCCCTCGACCCAGATGGCGTTCGTACGTTCGACCCAGCCCTTGAGCAGCCGGACGACCTCGCGCAGCGGCTGCGGTTGTTCGGGGGAGCTGGTCAAGGGCACGTCCCGAGCCTAACGGGGGTGGCCGACATTCCGCGCGCGGGGGGAGACTGGGGCATGGACACTCCGCTGGACGAGGCCTTCGCGGCGGTGCCGCGCGCGGAATTCCTGCCGGTCGGCGTCCGGCCCTTCGCGGGGGAGGACCGGCCCTTGCCGATCGGGTTCCGGGCGACGAACTCCCAGCCGGGGACGGTCCGCTACATGCTGCGCCTCCTGGACGCCCACCCCGGCGACCGGGTGCTCGATGTCGGCAGCGGCTCGGGTTGGACGGCGGGGCTGCTCGGCTGGTTGGTGGGGGCGTCCGGGTCGGTGGTGGGCGTCGACATCGTGCCGGAGCTGGTGGCGATGGCCCGGGACCACCTGGGGGACCGGTTCGCGTGGGTGCGGTTCGAGCCGGCCGCGGACGGCGTGTTGGGCTGGCCCGAGGGTGCGCCGTACGATCGCATCCTCGTCTCGGCGGACGGTGGTTCGTTGCCGAGTGCGTTGGTCGAGCAGCTCGCCCCCGGTGGGCGCATGGTGCTGCCCGTCGACGGCGACATGGTGGTGGTCGACAAGGACGCCACGGGCGTGACGGCACGCCGCTCCACCGGGGACCGCTTCGCCTTCGTGCCCCTCCGCTGACCGCCCCTGCGCCGACAGCCTGTGTTCCCAGCGCCGAGAGCCTGTGTTCCCAGCGCCGAGAGCCTGTGTTCCCAAAGGTCAGCGGGCGGAGCCGTGACCATCCTCCTCGGGGCGGAAGCTCTGCTCGGTCTTCTCGGTCCAGGCGATGGCCTGGATGATGACCTTGTTGAGGTCGCTGGAGAACTGCATGGTGGTTACCTCCTTCAGACATCTCGGAACTATTTCTAGTCTAAAGAATCAATAATCGGGTTGTCTACACTGGCCCGCATGACCAAGAGCGTTGTCGTCGCAGCCCCTCGCGGATACTGCGCCGGCGTGGACCGTGCCGTCGTGACCGTCGAAAAGGCCCTCGACCTGTACGGCGCGCCCGTCTACGTGCGCAAGCAGATCGTGCACAACAAGCACGTCGTCGAGGACCTGGAGGCCCGAGGCGCCATCTTCGTCGAGGAGCTCGACGAGGTGCCCGAGGGCTCGACCGTCGTCTTCTCGGCGCACGGGGTGAGCCCCGCGGTGCACGCCGAGGCCGCCGACCGCTCGCTGAAGACGATCGACGCCACCTGCCCGCTGGTCACCAAGGTGCACAACGAGGCGAAGCGCTTCGCCAAGGAGGGCCACCAGATCCTGCTCATCGGCCACGCCGGCCACGAGGAGGTCGAGGGCACGATGGGTGAGGCGCCCGACCGGACGATCCTGGTCCAGCACCCCGACGACGTCGCCGGCGTCGAGGTCGAGGACCCCTCGAAGGTCGCCTGGCTCTCGCAGACCACCCTGAGCGTCGACGAGACGTGGGAGACGGTCACGAAGCTGCGCGAGAAGTTCCCGCTGTTGGTGAGCCCGCCCTCCGACGACATCTGCTACGCCACCCAGAATCGCCAACAGGCCGTCAAGCAGATCGCAGCCGACGCTGACTTGGTGATCGTCGTGGGCTCGCGCAACTCGTCGAACTCGGTGCGCCTCGTCGAGGTGGCGCTGGAGGCGGGGGCCAAGGCGTCCTACCGCGTCGACAACGCGGGTGAGATCGACGAGGCGTGGCTCGAGGGTGTCTCGAAGGTCGGCGTGACCTCCGGTGCGTCGGTTCCCGACGATCTGGTGCAGGGCGTGTTGGCCTACCTCGAGGAGCGTGGTTTCCCGCAGGCCACCGAGGAGCGCCTCACCGAGGAGAACCTCACGTTCTCCCTGCCGCCGGAGCTCCGCAAGGACCTCAAGGCGAAGGGCT
>CALMPQ010000297.1 GCA_937872005.1 uncultured Propioniciclava sp. | reverse complement strand
CATGCCGTCGCCGCCGACGACGGCCAGCGAGTCGACGCCCGAACTGACGGCTTCGAAGCAGGCCTCCCAGGCGTGCTCCTGCGAGCGGGCCAGGGTGCGCGTGACCCGGACGCCGGCGTCCATGAGCCGCAGCTCGATCGGGGAGGTGAGGCGGCGTCCGCGGCCGTGCCCGGCAGCCGGGTTGACCACCAGGGCGACGTGCCTCATGCGCGCTCGAGTTCCTTGGCGGCGCGCTTGGCGCGGCGCTTGTCGTTGGCGTGGCAGATCGCCTCGGCGATCAGGAACAGCAGCATCATGGGGATGGTCAGGGCCAGCATGGAGAACGGCTCACCGCCGGGGGTCGCCGCCGCGCCGAAGACCGCACACCCGAACAATACGTAGCGGCGAGCACCGGCCAAGGCCTTGGCAGAGAGGACACCGACGAAGTTCAGCGTGACCACGACCACCGGGAGGAGGAAGCCCAGACCGAAGACGAGCATCAACTGCATCATCATCTTGAAGAAGTCGTTCATCTCGAGTAGGTTCAACACCTCGAAGCTCTCGGGTGTGAACGCCAGCATGATCGCGATCGCCGACGGCATGATGTAGTAGCCCAGCACGACCCCGCCGACGAAGAGGGGCACAGCGGCGAGCAGGAACACCAAGGCGTACTTCTTCTCCTTGGCCAACAGGGCCGGAGCGATGTAGGCCCACACCTGGTAGAGCCAGACCGGGCTGGTCAGCACCAGGCCCCCCAGCGCCGCGATCATGAGAATGAGCAGCAGCGGGGCCGTTACGCCACCCAAGACGGCCTGCACATCGAGGTTCGGACGGATCCCCTTGAGGATCTCCAGAGACTCCTCGTACGGCCGGAGCAGAACCTGGAACAACTGGTTGTTGAAGATCAGGCAGGCGATCATGCCCACGAAGATCACGACAACCGAGAAGATCAGCCGGTAGCGAAGCTCCCGGAGGTGGTCGGCCAGCGACATCACCCCATCGGCGGGAACCTTCGGGGGTCTGAGCCAGCCGAGGCTGAGACGGGCCACGGCGTCCGAGGCCTACTTCTGGTCGGTGGTCGGGTCGATGCGCGGCTCCTCGACCAGTTCGGCGTCGGTCACCTCGTGGGCGGCCACGCCACGCTCGCGCTGCTCGAGCTCGTACTCGCGGCGGCGCAGCTCTGCCTCGCGGTTGGCGGCCTCCTCGTCGGCCTTGATCTGGCGCGTCTCGTCCTTGAACTCACGCAGCGCGCGGCCGGCGTTCTTGCCGGCGCCCGCCAGGCGCGACCCACCGAAGATGAGGAGCGCGAGAACGATCAGGATGACCCATTCCCAGCCCTGCATGTTGAACGGCATTGCAACTCCTTGCCTAGGTGATACGAGTGAAGTCTAGGAGGTCCGCGGTGGGGCACCAACGCCATCGACCAGCGTGAGCGCCGTGTCGAGCTGCCCACCCAGCTGACCCAGGGCGTCCACGACCGCCATGGCCTTGCGCCACAGCACGATCGCGAACACGGCGAGCATGGCCGCGCCGACCACAGCGGCCGCCACGATGATCCACACCCACCACACGCGCCGAACCCTACAACACGCGGTTGACGTGGAGGTTCATCGACCGGCGTGGGCGTCGAGGGCCTCCCGGGCGGCCTCGATGGCGGACGCCGCGGCCTGCGGTGGGTCGACCCGCGCGACAGCGGGTCCGAGCCGGAGCAGCAGGCGCCGGAACCAGGCCGGGTCGGCGATGAGGAGACGTGCGCGGAGGAGCCCGCCGGGCAGTTCCTCGGTGGCGACCATCGGGTGGTACTCGGTGATCCATCGGCCGGCCGGGTGGAGGTCGAGGGTCACCTCCACCGCGTCTGGGCGCGCGTCGAGCCAACCGGACGCCAGCGCCGGGGCGGGCCCGTGGTCGGCGACCGCTTCGGTGAGGACCTCGACCGCGACGATCCGGTCGAGCCGGTAGGTGCGCCAGGCGGCGCGCTCGTGCGCCCACGCGGTGAGGTAGCCGTAGCCATCGCGCGTGCCGAGCTGGGCGGGGTCGGCGACCGGCTGCGTGGCCACTCCTCGGGACGCCCCGTGGTAGGTCAGCCGCACTGCGACACCGACCTCGATCGCGTCTGCGAGCTGGCTGCGGATCCCCTCCTGACCGGCGGACACGGCGATGGCCACGGCGTCCGTGCGGCCGCCGACGGCGGCCTCGAGCTTCGCGCGGGCCGAGCGAACGGCGGGGCCCAGGTCGGCGTCCGCCATCTCGTCGAGGGCGGCGAGGGCCACGACCAGGCTCATGGCCTCCTCGGGGGTGAAGCGCTGCGGGCGGGCCAGGAACTCGGCGTTGGTCAGGCGGATCGTGCCGGATTCGAGGGCGTCCATGTCGACCTCGATGAGGTCGCCGGGTGCGCCGCCGGGCAGGCCGCAGTACCAGAGCACCTTGAGGTCGGCGACGAGCTGGCGCGGGCTCACGTCGAACATGGACGCCGTGGCCGCCAGATCGGCGTCGGGGTGGGACTGGAGATAGGGCACCAGCGCGAGCAGGCGGGGTACCTGGCTGGCCGACGTCATCGCCATGCCGCCACCGCCTCGAGGTGGGCGTGCACGGCGGCCGCGAGTTCGGGCGGGTCGAGCACAATGACGTCGGCGCCGTGCCAGGCGATGTCGCCCGCGGCGTCGGTCGGGTTATCGGCAACACGGAGGCGCCAAGCGGTGAAGCCGTCGGGGGCTGCTGCCTCGGGGGCCGGCTCGGCGAAGCGAACCAGGTCGGGCGCAGTTCCCTCGCGGACGGCGACGACTGCGACGGCGTCCCGGCGGGCGTCGAGGGAGGCGAGGTGGCGCTCGACGACGGCGGGGTCGGGCGGCACGGTCGTGCCTCGCTGCTGCGTCGGGGCGGATTCGATGCGGGAGACCTTGAACGAGCGCCCCTCCCCGCGGGTGCGGTCGAGGCCGATGAGGTACCAGGCGCCGGTGCGGTTGACCAGGCGCCACGGCTCGACGACGCGGTCGACACCGCGATAGGTGAAGGCCACGGGCCGGCCCGCGAGCGTCGCCTGCCACAGCGTCTCGAAGGCGGGCTCGCGTGCGCCGACGCTCGGGGCGAAGGTGGCGACCCGGTCGGCGTCCGGGTCCAGCCCGGACGCCCTGAGCTTGGCCAGCGCCTTGGTGGCCTCGCCGCCGAGGCGGGCGTCGTCCCAGACGGTGGAGGCGACGCCGAGGGCGGCGGTCTCTGCCGGGGTGAAGTCGATCTCGGGAAGCTCGAAGTCGCGGCGGCGGATGCGGTAGCCCAGCTCGTCGGGGAACAACACCGAGTTCGAGCCCGTCTCGACCGGGACGCCCATCTGGCGCAGGTCGTCCTTGTCGCGCTCGAAGGTGCGTTCGAACGCCTGGTCGGACAGCCCGTGGTAGCCCTCGACGAGCTCACGGATCTGCTCGCGCTCCACGAACCGGCGCGCCATGAGCAGGCAGATCGTGAGGTTCATGATCCGTTCCGACTTGCGCGCTGACACGGTGTTCAGGCTAGCGGTGGGCGTCGCGTTCGTGGCGCAGCACTGGGGCGGGCATGTCGATTCGGGACTTTGCTGGTGGAGGCGGCTCCACCGTCGAGTCCGACCCCTCAGAGATGACGGTGGCGGACCTTCCACCGGCAAAGTCTCGAACCGACCCTGCCGCTCCGTGTCGGATCGCCGCCGGGCGTCGTCGTCGAGGAGGTCGCCACCGAGCACCGCCAGGGCAACAAGGGCTCCATCGAGGGCCCCTACTACGTGCCGAACGCCCCCGAGCAGGGCGCCCGGCGCCCTACCAGATCCCGACCGACGGGGCCTGCGGCAAGCTCATCGCGGCGGCGGGCTGGCACGCGTGGCGTCCGGCGCACCTGCACGTCAAGGTGAACGCCCCCGGCCACGAGGAGCTCACCGCGCAGCTGTACTTCCCCGGCGACGCGCACAACGACGACGACATCGCCTCGGCCGTGAAGCCCGAGCTGGTGCTCGACGTCCAGGGCGACGCGAATGGCGAGACGGTCGCGTACGACTTCGTGCTCGACCCCGTCGCCGGCTGATCGTGCTGGCCCTCACCGAGTTGGCCCCGGGGCCGGCGGGCGGCGACACGCTGCTCGTCGGCCCCAGCCTCGGCACCGCCGTCTCCTCCTTGTGGGGCGAGGCGGCGGCCCTGCTCGGCGCCCGCTTCCGGGTGCTGGGCTGGGACCTGCCGGGCCACGGGGCGTCCGAGCCGGCCAGCGGCCCGTTCACGCTCGACCAGCTCGCCGACGAGCTTCTGGACGCCGTGGGTTCGCCCTTCCACTACGCCGGGGTGTCGGTGGCCGGTGCCGTCGGGCTGCACCTGGCGTTGACCGGCCACAAGAACGTCCGGTCGGTCGCCGTCGTGTGCTCGGGCGCCAAGCTCGGCACGCGGGAGTCGTGGCAGGAGCGCGCCGCCCTGGTGCGCCAGTGGCACCCCGAAGGCCTACCCGAGGCCGAC
>CALMPQ010000296.1 GCA_937872005.1 uncultured Propioniciclava sp. | reverse complement strand
ACCCACATCACCGTGATCAACGGATGGCTCAAACGACTTTCGTAACAGGCTCTAGGTGACTTCCCGGGACGCCGCCCGCCCGGCCGTGCGCCCCGAGAAGAGGCACCCCCCGAGGAAGGTTCCCTCGAGAGCGTTGTAGCCGTGCATGCCGCCGCCCCCGAAGCCGGCGACCTCGCCGGCGGCGAACAGGCCGGCGATCGGGCTGCCCCCGCGGGCGAGCACCCGGGAGTCGAGGTCGGTCTCGATGCCGCCCAGGGTCTTGCGGGTCAGGATCGACAAGCGAACGGCGATCAGCGGCCCGGCCTTGGGGTCGAGGAACCGGTGCGGGGACGCCGCACGGATCAGCTTGTCGCCGAGGTAATTCCGGGCGCCACGCAGGGCGGTGAGCTGGGCGTCCTTGCCGAAGGGGTTGGCGATCTCGCGGTCGCGGGCCTCGACGAGGGCCTGGATCGAGGCGGCGTCGAGGAGGGGTTCGCCGACGAGGTCGTTCATGCCCTGCACGAGCGGGCCGAGCCCAGCCAGTCGGACCAGGCGAGCTCGAACGAGTCGCGCACGCGCAGGCGGCGCTGCTCGGGGGAGCCGACGAGGAAGAGGCCGCCGAGACTCCAGTGGGCCTGGCCGCCGAGGGCTTGGGGTGGCTCCTGGTCGAGGACGAGGACGCGCGCACCCCCGTCGGCCGCTTCGCAGGCGGCGACGAGTCCGGCGACTCCGGCGCCCACGACGACGATGTCGGTGCTGGTGACCATGCGGCATCCTGTCATGCCACGCGGACATGCGTCAGGAGAGACCCAGGTACTCCTCGAGGGTCAGGCCAGACCCCGGTTCGAAGTCCTTCGAGATGTCGAGACCGACCCAGCGCAGGTGCCAGGACTCCCAGGCGTAACCGGTGATGTGGGTCTTGCCGTCGGGGTAGCGGATGATGAACCCGAACTCGTGGGCGTGCTCGGCCAACCACGGGGCGTGCTTCGTGCGGGTGAAGGCGGTCCCGCGGTTCTTGCCGTCCCACACGTCGAGGGCCAGGCCCAGTTGGTGCTCGGACGCCCCCGCCTCCGCGAAGTAGAGACGGGCGGTCTTCTCGTCGTAGTCCTTCATCGCCTTGGCGAAGCTGGCGCGCTGCTCGTTGTAGCTGCGGTACCCGGATCGGATCGAGAAGGCGAGCCCGTCCTTCTTCGCGGCCGCCCGGAGCTTCTTGAACGCTGCCATCGCGTCGGGGTGGATGCCGTCGGGCTGCTTCGACCAGGCCGGCACGTACTTCGCCGAGAGCCTGTGGTCCTTGCTCACGATCGGGATGCCGTCGACCTCGAAGGGCTGGTCGGTGATCGGACCGGTCGGCTTGCACGCCTTCGGGGAGTCGGTCGGGTGCGTGGAGGGGGTGGGGCTGGAACTCGTGGTCGGAGTTGCGGCCGGGCTCCCGGCGGCCTCCGTGCCGGTGGCGGTCGGCTCGGCGGCCGCCACGGCGGATGGAGCGGGGGCCGGCGTCCCGAAATAGCGGGAGTCGAGGGGTCCGGGCTCCGGGGTGCTGCAGCCGCTGACCACCAGACCGGTGGCCACGAGGCCCGCCAGGCCGATGATGGTGCGCTTCACGGTTCACCAGCCTAACCCGGTCCGGGCCGGGGGTGTCTCCTACGGCCTGTCGTAGTAATCTGCACCCATGACTGACCTCGCAGCGCCGCCACGTCACCCGGGCGGCCACTCCGGTGGTCACCCCGGACACCCGGGGGGACATCCCGGTGGGCACCCGCACAGCGCACCGTCGCGCCGCAACCTCGACTTCGACTCGGCGCCCTTCATCGCGATCTGGGAGACCACCCAGGCCTGCGACCTCGCCTGCCGGCACTGCCGTGCGATGGCGCAACCCCTGCGCGACGCCGACGAGCTGACCACCGACGAGGCCAAGGCCATGATGCGCCGCCTCCGGGAGTTCGGCCCCATCGTGTTCGTGTTCTCGGGCGGCGACTGCTTCAAGCGTCCCGACATCGTCGAGCTCGTCGAGTACGGCGCCAACCTCGGCATGCGCATGGGCATCACCCCCGCCACCACCAGCCTGGCCACGAAGGAGCTCCTCCAGCAGCTCAAGGATGTCGGCCTCACCCGCCTCGCAATCTCCCTCGACGGGTCCAACGCCGACATCCACGACGAGTTCCGCCGGGTGAAGGGGTCCTTCGACCACGGCCTGCGCATCCTGCGCGAGGCGCAGGAGGTCGGGCTGTCGACCCAGGTCAACACGGTGATCCGCAAGGCCAACATCGACGACATGGACGCCATGACCGAACTGATGACCACGCTCGGCGTCGTGTTCTGGGAGGTCTTCTTCCTCGTCCCCATGGGCCGCGCCAAGGCCGACGACGTGGCGTCCGCCGAGGATTTCGAGTCGGTCTTCCACCAGCTCTACGACCTGAGCAAGACCGCGCCGTTCGACATCAAGGCCACCGCCGCACCGCAGTACTCGCGCGTCGTGATGCAGCGCAAGCGCGCCGAGGTGCGCGCGGGCGCCGACGAGGACGTCCACGAGGTCATGACCCGCGGCATGCACTACTCGCAGTCCGACGGGATCGGGCGCGCCCGCAACGTCAACGACGGCGACGGGTTCATCTTCATCTCGCACACCGGCGACGTGATGCCGTCGGGGTTCCTGCCGATCAAGTGCGGCAACATCCGCGATGCCGACATCATCGAGATCTACCGCAACGCGCCCGTGTTCCAGGAGCTGCGCGACCGCACCCTGCTCAAGGGCAAGTGCGGCCTGTGCGGTTACCGCGACGCGTGCGGCGGCTCCCGGGCCAGGGCGTACGCCATGACCGGTGACCACCTGGCCGAGGAGCCCTTCTGCGCGCACGAGCCGCCGCAGGTGCGCGCCCACTGACGGTCAGCGGCAGGCCAGCCGCCACGCCGAGAGCCCGTGTTCCCAGCGCCGAGAGCCCGTGTTCCCAGCGCCGAGAGCC
>CALMPQ010000295.1 GCA_937872005.1 uncultured Propioniciclava sp. | reverse complement strand
AAGAAGGCCGCGCTGGAGAAGGCGGGCGTCAAGGTCGGCCGGACGCCGAGCGAGACGGCCAACCTGGTCCGCGACATCATGAAGGTGCGCTGAGCGCACGCCGGGATCACGGCAGCTGCGTCAGGCGTTCGGCCGCGCGCAGCGCCACCCCGTGCCACGCCTGGTCGGAGAAGTCGAACTCCGCGGTCGGGTTGGCCATCAGGTAGACGACGTGGTTGCCGGCCGCCAGCACGGCGACGCGGAACCGCGCCGTGGCCTCGGACTGGTCGACCCTGCGCGACACCACCCAAGCGGTGCCCGCGCCCGGACCCGTGAGGTCGCCCGACCGGGCCACCTCCGCCGTGCCCGTGCGGTTGGCGCAGTCATCGATGTTGGCGATCAGCGTCCCGACGAGGCCGCTGGCCTCCTCGGGCGTGTTGAAGGTGTAGACGACCTCGTCGACGCCGAAGAGCGGCGGTGCCGCGGCGTCCTCCTGCAGGATCATGGTCCGCTGCTCGTGTGCGCCGGCCCCCGGGGGTGCGGTGAGGTCGATCGCCTCGCACCGGGACCCGTTCGTCGTCACGCTGCTCGCCACCGCCACGCCGCGCCACGCGCCGGCTCCGGCCGTGATGCGGGGCAAGTCGACCGAGGCGAGGTAGCCGGCCGGCTCGGCCACGATCGGGACGCCCTCTCCCACGGTCGCCGACGCGGGGCAGGTGCCGTTGTCGGCGCACTGGCGGGCGGATGTCGCCTCGAGCGCGGGGAGGATGGCACCCACGTCCATCGCCGCTTGGGCCTGGGTGGCGTCGACGACGTTCACCCGCGTGCCGGTCCGGCTCAGGATGATCGTGTGGTACTCGGGCTCGGTGCCCTGCAGGACGAGGGACAGGCCGGTGGCGTCGTCGCCGAGCCCCGAAATGGCCTTGCCCGCCTGCACCCAGGCGGTGTGGCGCTCGCACGTGCCCAACTGCTGCGTGCGTGCGGCGTAGGCGGAGGCGGCCTCCTCGGCCGTGGCGAACGTCTCGACCTGGTGGAGGATGCCGGCGGCCGCGCCCGCCGTCGGGGCGAAGGTGCGGACCAGCGTGTCGGCGGGTTGCAGCGCCGACTCTGGGACCGGGACCAGGCACTTCGGGGCGGGGGTCGAGGCGTCCACCTTGGTGACGGTGGCGGCGGCCTGCCAGGTCGTGTCGGGGCGAGCGCCATCCAGGTCGCCGGGCTGTGCGAGGTACGTCGCGACGGGGTCGATCGTCGGCGTCGGGGACGCGCCCGGGCGGGCACCCCCCGGCGGGTTCAGCAGGACGAAGGAGGTGATGGCCACGGCGGCGACCACGAGGGCCACGACGATGCCGATGGCGAGCTTGCGGTAGCTGCGACCCCCGGTCGTGGCCACGCCGTCGGGGTCGGCCTCGACCGGGCCGTCGGGCGTCCGGGGGGACATGGCGCGCGTGGCGGCGGGGGAGAGGGCCGAGCGGCGGGGCAGGGGACGTTCCTCGTCCGTGGGCAGGTCCACGGCAGAGAAGCGGCGGCCGGCGCTCGCCGGTGCCGCCTCGGATGCCGGGAGGACCGCAGCCGGCGGCGGGATCGGGGTCGCGGCGCGCGACGGGGCCGGGTCGGAGCCGGCCGCCGACCAGGCGCCGCGGCGCGGGGCGGGGGTGTCGTCGGGGCCGTCGTCGAATGTGTCGTCGACGTCGTCGTCCCGCGGCGGCAGCGCACGGCGCGGGGTCGCGTCACCCTGCTCGGACATCTTCCTCCCGTGGCTCGCCTCTCGGATCGGCACGACTTTACCAAGGTGGGGCGTGTCCCTCAGGTCACCACGCGTGTCGCGGGCGACGATGGACGCATCATGCGCACGCCCCTGGAACCCCGACGCAGCACCGTGAGCCTCACGGTGGCGTCCCCGACCGAGCCGACGGCCCCCGAGAACCCCCGCATCCCGTACGTGCCCTGGCTCGTCGCCGCCCTCGTCTGGACGGCCTGCGCCGCCCTGCTCGGCTTCGTCGTCGTCGGCCTGTTCGCCAGCGTCTCCTGGCTGACCGCCATCCACCTCGCGGCGGCCGACGTCTTCGCCACGATCGGGCAGGGGTGGCTCGTCCTCCACGGCGCGGCGGCGTCCATCGGCGGCGTCCACCTGGGGATGGTGCCGCTGGGTCTGGCGCTGCTCGTGGCGGCCGCGTGTGCCTTCGCAGCCCACCACGCCGCCGGCCAGCACGACCTGGCCCCGGACGCCCCGCCGCGCACCGCGTGGCTG
>CALMPQ010000294.1 GCA_937872005.1 uncultured Propioniciclava sp. | reverse complement strand
GGGAGGCCCGCCGCGGCGCACTCCTCCCACAGGGCCTGGGCGGCCCCGTCGATGCCGTCGGAGGCGCTGACCACGAAGATCGCGGCGTCCGCGGCCCGGATGCCCGCGCGCAACTCACCGACGAAGTCGGCGTGCCCGGGGGCGTCGAGGAGGTTCACGAAGACGTCACCCGTCATGAGGGACGCGAGGTAGAGCTGGGAGAGGCGCTCTGCGTCGTCCTTCTCGCCCCTGTAGCCGGCGACGCGCGCCCGCAGCAACTGTTCGAACAGCGAGGTCTTGCCCGACCCCGCGTTGCCGACCAGCACCACGTTGCGTACATCGTCCGGATTGTTCACCTGGACCTGTCCGTTGTTCACCTTTGAACTCATGGGTGTTACCTTGCCACTGCTATGGCGGGAGCGCGAGGGATTGTGAAATGTCTCCTACAGCGTGTCGTTGACGCTGGTGGCTGCCCGAAACCGGCCCCGCAACTGATTTGTCGCCATGCGCCCGCCGGCGGTAAGGTGGGGCGCTGTTGCGCTGTGACGTGTCCGGGGAGGCGTCCAGTGTGGTTCTTCCAGCTCCCCGATGACAGATGGGTTACCCGACGTGTCCACGTACACTCCCAAGCCCGGTGACATCACCAGGGCCTGGCACGTGATCGACGCCTCCGACGTCGTTCTCGGCCGCCTCGCCGTCACCGCAGCCACGCTCCTGCGCGGCAAGCACAAGCCTACTTTCGCCCCCCACGTCGACGGCGGTGACTTCGTCATCATCGTCAACGCCTCGAAGATCGCCCTGTCGGGCAACAAGGCCACCACGAAGCTGGCCTACCGTCACTCCGGCCGCCCCGGTGGCCTGAAGTCGGTGCCCTACGGTGAGCTGCTCGACTCCGACCCGCGCCAGGTCGTCGAGCGTGCCGTCTGGGGCATGCTGCCCAAGAACCGCCTGAGCCGTCAGGTCATCAAGAAGCTCAAGGTCTACGCAGGCCCCGAGCACCCCCACGCCGCGCAGAAGCCGCAGGCGTTCGAGATCACCCAGATCGCCCAGTGAACGAGGAAATGACAGTGACTGACACCACCAACGAGGAAGTCCTCGACGAGATCACCCCGTTCACCGACGAGGCCGACCGCGAGATCGCCTACCGCGCCGAGGGCACGCCGTCGTCGGCGACCCCGGGTGAGCGTCCCGCCGTGATCGCCCCCGGCGCCGCGACCGGTCGCCGCAAGGAGGCCATCGCCCGCGTCCGCCTGGTGCCCGGCACCGGCCAGTTCAAGATCAACGGCCGCACGCTGGAGGACTACTTCCCGAACAAGCTGCACCAGCAAACCGTGAACGAGCCCTTCGTGACCGCTGCGGTCGAGGGTTCCTACGACGTGATCGCGAAGATCGTCGGCGGCGGCGTGACCGGCCAGGCCGGTGCGCTGCGCCTCGGCATCGCCCGTGCGCTCAACGCCGTGGACGCCGAGGCCTCCCGCCCCGCGTTGAAGAAGGCGGGCCTGCTGACCCGCGACGCGCGGATCAAGGAGCGCAAGAAGGCTGGTCTCAAGAAGGCGCGCAAGGCGCCCCAGTACAGCAAGCGCTGACGCCCATGCCCAGGCTCTTCGGTACCGATGGTGTCCGGGGCAAGGCCAACGTGGACCTCACCGCAGAGCTCACTCTCGAGCTCTCGGTGGCGGCCGCGCACGTGCTCGGCGAGTCCGGGCTCTTCGGGGGTCACCGTCCGGTGGCCCTCGTTGCGCGTGACCCCCGGGCCTCCGGCGAGTTCCTTGAGGCGGCCGTCGTGGCCGGCCTCGCGTCCGCGGGCGTCGACGTCATCCGCGTCGGCGTCGTGCCGACCCCGGGTGCTGCGTTCCTGGTCAACGAGCTGGACGCCGACCTCGGCGTCATGCTCTCGGCCTCGCACAACCCGATGCCCGACAACGGGATCAAGTTCTTCGCCAAGGGTGGCGTCAAGCTCGACGACTACCTGGAGGACATGATCGAGGCGCGCCTCGGCCAAGAGTGGGAGCGTCCCGTCGCGGAGCGCGTCGGGCGCGTCACGGAGCAGCCCGAGCTCGTCGAGTCGTACGTGGCGCACCTGGTCTCGTCGCTGGGGTCGGAGGGCAGCCTGCACGGGTTGAAGGTCGTGCTCGACTGCGCCAACGGCGCGGCGTTCACCACCGGCCCGGCCGCGTTCGAGGCGCAGGGCGCCGAGGTGGTGGCGATCAACGCCGAGCCCACCGGGTTGAACATCAACGAGAACGCCGGCTCCACGCACATGGACGGGCTCAAGGCGGCCGTCGTGCACTACGACGCGCACCTGGGCTTCGCCTTCGACGGGGACGCCGACCGTTGCCTCGCCGTGGACGCGGCCGGGAACGAGGTGGACGGGGACCAGATCCTCGCGATCCTTGCCCTGGCGCTGCGCGAGCAGGGCCGTCTGCACAACGACACCGTCGTGGCGACCGTGATGAGCAACCTGGGCTTCATGCAGGCCATGTCGGCCCACGGCATCAAGGTCGACCAGACCAAGGTGGGCGACCGCTACGTGCTGGAGTCCATGAACGCCAACGGGTTCGCCCTCGGCGGCGAGCAGTCCGGGCACGTGATCATGAGCGAGTACGCGACGACGGGTGACGGCGTCCTCACCGCCCTGCACGTGGCCGCGCAGGTCGTGACGTCGGGTCGTTCGCTCGGCGAGCTCGCCGGCGTGATGACCCGCCTGCCGCAGGTGATGATCAACGTGAAGGGCGTCAACAAGGCGCGCGCCGGCATCGACCCGGAGGTCAACGCCGCGGTCACCGCCGCGGGTCGTGAACTCGGCACGTCGGGCCGGGTGCTGCTGCGCCCCTCGGGCACCGAGCCCGTCGTCCGGGTCATGGTCGAGGCCCCGACCGAGGACAAGGCCACC
>CALMPQ010000293.1 GCA_937872005.1 uncultured Propioniciclava sp. | reverse complement strand
GAACCCCTGCCCGCCGCGTCCGAGACACCGGCGGCGCCGGCACCGGCACCCCGGGCGACCACGAGCCAGCCGCAGCCCACGGCGTCCGCACCGGCGGCGACCCGGCCGCGCAGCCGGGTGGACCCGGGGTGGCTGGCCGAGGTGTCGACGAAGACGGGCATCCCGCGACGGGCGGTGGAGGCCTACGCGGCCGCGACGCTGACGCTGCAGCGCGAGCGGGCGGCGTGCTCGCTGGGCTGGAACACTCTGGCCGCGATCGGCCAGATCGAGTCGCGGCACGGGTCGTACGGCGGGGCGAAGCTCGGTGAGGACGGCGTGGTGAACCCGCGCGTGATCGGTCCTGCCCTGGACGGGAACGGATTCGCGTCGATCCCCGACACCGACGGGGGAACGCTCGACGGCGACGCGAAGTGGGACCGTGCGGTCGGGCCGATGCAGTTCATCCCCTCGACGTGGAAGGCCTACGGCGCGGACGGCAACGGTGATGGCGTGAAGGACCCGCACAACATCGATGACGCCTCACTGGCGGCCGCGCGGTACCTGTGCGCGCGGGGCGGCATGGACTCTGCCGGTGGGTGGCGCAGTTCGGTGCTCGGCTACAACCGGTCGGAGCAGTACATCTCCGACGTGGCGCGGGTGGCCAACGACTACGCCACCAAGGTGGCCGGCTGAGTTGGTTTGGCGCCCCCTGCAGGATTCGAACCTGCGCTCCCGCCTCCGGAGGGCGGTGCTCTATCCCCTGAGCTAAGGGGGCCTCGGCCCGAGGGCCGCAGGAAACTGTACCACTGCTGGTGGGGTGGGTCGTGCGTGGGGTGGGTTCCTATGGCAAAAGTCCGGTATCCCGGCAAGGTGGGGTTCATTTCGGCTGCCCAGCGTGCCAAATCTCCGGGATACCGGACTTTTGCCTCCGGAGGATCAGAGCATCGAGTGCTCGAACAGATCCAGGAACCGCGCGGTGAACCTCGGACGGCGTCCGCGGTAGCCACGACTGCGCAAGGCGTTGTGGATGCGATCGACCAAGGCCTTGGGATCGTGGAGGTCCTGTGCCGTCACCCTGATGACATGGAAGTTCGCCGCTGAGAGTCGTTCGTACTTCTGGAGGTCCTTGTTCCATTGGGCCTTGTCGGTTCTGTGCTGGTCGCCCTCGTACTCCACGACCACGCCGTACTTCTCGTAGTAGAGGTCGACGTCCCCGATCACCCCTTGCCCGTCCCCCAGGGACACCTGCAGGCGGGGTTCGGGGAGGCCGGCGACGACCAAGGCGAGGCGAACCTTCGTCTCCCGCACGGAGTGGGCGCCCTCCCGCAACGCCTTCGCTGCGGCACGGACCGCAGGGTGCTCGACCTCCGACAGCTCATCGACCTGCTTCGTGGTGAGCAACTTCTTGCGGAGGAGCGCGTCCCCGACGGCGACGGCGTCCGCGAAGGTGGCGTCGAGGACGAACTCGACGTAGGCGTCGAAGGCGGGCGCCACGGGCCCAGCTGGGAGAACCGACCGTGTGCGCACGTCGAGGCCTCGCCTACGGGTGGGTGCTGGGTGGGTGGTGACGAAGGTGAGCGGAAGGTCCTCGCCCAGGACCAGCCCGTGCGTGCGGAGCGCGGACAAGCCGCTGAGCACGGCGTCCTCGGGGAGGAAGAGCCGTGCGCCGCGCACCCACTCGGCGAGGTCAGGGGACGACATGGTGGTGTAGCCGCCCTGGTAGAGGCGCTTGTAGACGGGCCCAGGCAGTTGGCTGCGCGGGATCCCCTGTTTGCGTGCTTGTCCATACGTGATGACTGCCATGCCCCGGGTTCTAGGCAGCGTGTACCCGATTCGGTCACCCAGTTTGCGGCCTGTGGATGGCGGTGGGGTTCTCCACACCCCCGGGGTCGAAGGCAAAAGTCCGGTATCGCAGCGATTTGGTGGTCATCCCGGCTCAGGAGCATGCCAAAACCCCGGAATACCGGACTTTTGCCATCGGGGGACCCAACCACATGGACCACCCATGGGGAGCACGGGGAACTCTGGAAAACTGGTCGCCATGACCCACATGCACGTTGCCGGCTCGATCCATGCCGATGCGACCTCCGGGGCGCCCCAGTGGCTGGTCAAGCCGACCGACGCGAACGAACTCGTCGACGGGCTGTGGTCCGGCACGGTGGTCCGCACCGCTGAGGGTGAGTTGCGGATCGGTGGGCTCACGGCGTCCGAGATCGCCGAGCAGGTGGGTACCCCCGCCTATGTGATCGACGAGGTCGACTTCAAGGGGCGCGCGCTGACGTGGCGCGAGGCGTTCCACGACTGGCACATCTACTACGCCTCCAAGAGCTTCCTCACCTCCACCGTCGCCCGCTGGGTGCAGGAGCAGGGTCTGGGTCTCGACGTCGCGTCCATGGGCGAGATGACGGTCGCCCTCCGCGCCGGCTTCGACCCGGCCCGCATGGCGCTGCACGGTAACAACAAGTCCGAGGCAGAGCTCCGCCTCGCGCTCACCTCAGGCATCGGCCGCATCGTCGTCGACTCCTCCGACGAGATCGGACGCCTCGAGCGGCTCACCGAGGAGCTCGGCACCGCCGCCCAGGTGCTCATCCGCGTGACGACCGGTGTCGAGGCGCACACCCACGAGTACATCGCCACCGCGCACGAGGACCAGAAGTTCG
>CALMPQ010000292.1 GCA_937872005.1 uncultured Propioniciclava sp. | reverse complement strand
CGCGCCAAGGAGCGCGTCGTCAGCCTGCGCGACGAGTTCGGCCAGTGGGACCCGCGCAACCAGCGCCCCGAGCTCTGGACGCTCTACAACCCGCGGCACCGGCCGGGCGAGCACGTGCGCGTGTTCCCGCTGTCGAACTGGACCGAGCTCGACGTGTGGCGCTACATCGAGGCCGAGGGCATCGAGCTGCCCGAGCTCTACTACGCCCACGACCGCGAGGTCTTCGCCCGCGACGGCATGTGGCTCGCGGTCGGCGAGGTCGTCGAGCCGCGGGAGGGCGAGGTCGTCGAGACCCGCCGCGTCCGGTACCGCACGGTCGGCGACATGAGCTGCACCGGTGCCGTCGAGTCGGACGCCACCACCATCGCCGACGTCATCACCGAGGTCGCCGCCACCCGCATCACCGAGCGCGGGGCCACCCGCGCCGACGACCGCCTCACCGAGGCGGCCATGGAGGACCGCAAGAAGGAGGGGTACTTCTGATGAGCACCTTGCTGCGCCTCGCCACCGCCGGGTCGGTGGACGACGGCAAGTCGACCCTCGTCGGCCGCCTCCTGTACGACAGCAAGTCGGTGCTGTCCGACCAACTGGACGCCGTCGAGCGGGTTTCCGCCGCCAAGGGCCTGGGCCACGTGGACCTCGCGCTGCTGACCGACGGCCTGCGCGCCGAGCGGGAGCAGGGCATCACGATCGACGTCGCCTACCGCTACTTCGCGACCGCGAACCGCACGTTCATCCTCGCCGACTGCCCCGGCCACGTGCAGTACACCCGCAACACGGTCACGGGCTCCTCGACCGCCGACGTGCTGGTGCTCCTGGTCGACGCGCGCAAGGGCGTCCTGGAGCAGACCCGCCGCCACCTGGCGGTCGGGCAGCTGCTGCGCGTGCCGACGATCGTCGTCGCGGTCAACAAGATGGACCTCGTCGACTTCGACCAGGCCACGTTCACCCGCGTGAGCTCCGAGGTGCGGGCCGTGGCGTCGGAGTTGGGGGTGGAGCAGATCCACACGATCCCGGTGTCGGCGCTGCGGGGCGACAACATCGTCTCCCGCTCCGAGGCGACCCCGTGGTACCACGGGCCCTCGCTGCTGGAGTTCCTGGAGGCCGCCCCGGCGGGCGCCGAGTTGACCGGGCTGCCGTTCCGGCTGCCGGTGCAGTTGACGATCCGCCCGCAGGACGCCGCCCCCGAATACCGCGAGTACCGCGGCTACGCGGGCCAGGTCGCGACCGGTGTGGTGAAGGTCGGCGACCCGGTCGTGGTGCTGCCCGTGGGCCGCCGCACGACGGTCGCCGGCATCGACACCGCTGACGGGCCGCTGGCCGAGGCGTTCGCGTCCCAGTCGGTGACGATCCGGCTGGCCGACGAGATCGACATCACCCGCGGCGACGTGATCGCGGCGGCGTCCGACGCCCCCGAGGCGACGCAGGACGTCAGCGGCCTGGTCGCCTGGCTGGCCGAGAAGCCCCTGCGCGTCGGCGCGCGCGTGCTGGTCAAGCACGGGACGCGGACGGTGCAGGGCATCGTCCGCGAGATCAGCGGGCGCCTCGACCTCGACGCGCTCGCGCCGGTGCCGACCGAGACCCTCGAGCTCAACGACATCGGACGCGTCGCGCTGCGGTTGGCCTCCCCCATCGCGCCCGACGACTACACGACGTCGCGCCGCACCGGGTCGTTCCTGCTGGTCGACCCCCAGACGGGCGGCACGCTCGCGGCCGGGATGGTGCGCGGGTTCGGCGCGTTCGACGTGGCCGCCGAGGAGGCCGCCACGGTGAGCTGGTCGATCTGATGCGCCAACTGCTCCTGCTCGGGATCGTCGGGTTCGCCGCCCAACTCGTCGACGGGGCGCTCGGCATGGGCTACGGCGTCACGTCGACGTCGCTGCTGCTCATCGCCGGGTTGAGCCCGGCGATGGCGTCGGCGTCCGTGCACTTGGCCGAGCTGGGCACCAATGTGGCCTCGGGCGTCTCGCACTGGCGGCTGGGCAACGTCGACTGGCGGCTCGTCCTGCGCCTCGGCGTGCCCGGGGCTCTCGGCGCGTTCGCCGGGGCGACGTTCCTGGCGCAGATCTCGACGGCGCTGGCCAAGCCACTGATGGCGGCGATCCTGGGCGGGTTGGGCATGTACATCCTGCTGCGCTACGCGTTCCGGCCGCCGGAGGTGGCGCACGCCCGCCGCTCGCCGCACACTGCCCGCTTCCTCGTGCCGCTCGGCCTCGCGGGCGGGTTCGTGGACGCCACCGGTGGCGGCGGCTGGGGGCCGGTCTCGACGACGTCGCTGCTCAGCGCCGGCAAGACCGCGCCGCGCACGGTGATCGGCTCGGTGGACACCTCGGAGTTCCTGGTCTCGTTCGCCGCCTCGCTGGGGTTCGTGCTGAACCTGGGCTTGTTGGGAATCGACTGGGGCATCGTGGTCGCCCTGCTGGTCGGCGGCCTGTTGGCCGCGCCGATCGCGGCGTGGCTGGTCTCGCGCATCCCGGCGCGGATCATGGGCGTGGCCGTCGGCGGGCTGATCATCATGACCAACCTGAAGACGCTGTTCGACGCCACGGCGCTGACCGGTGAGCAGGTGACCGTCGGCTTCACCCTGTTCGCGGCAGGGTGGCTCGGGTTGACGGCCTGGACCGCCTACCGCCACGAGCGCCAGCGCCGCGCGGCGCTGGCCGAGGCCGAGGCCGCCCAGACGGAGTGGTCGATTTGAGCACCACCGAGACGCTGGTCCTGGCCTGGCACGGCTCCCGCAACCCCGCCGGGCGCGAGCTGATCGAGCGCATCACCGGGCGGGTGGGCGCGCTGCTGCCAGGCGTGACGATCCACACGGCGTGGGTCGACATCGAGCCCGTGCTGCTGCCCGAGACCCTCGCCGCGGTCGGCGACTGCACGGTGGTGCCCTGCTTCCTCGCCGCCGGCTACCACGTCACCCACGACGTGCCGCAGGCGGTGGCGTCCGTGCCGCACGAGGTGGTGGTGACACCGCACCTGGGCGGGGCGCTGCACCGGGCACTGCTGTCGCGGGTGGCCGAGGCGGGCGGTCCGGGGGATGCGGTCGTGCTGGCGGCGGCCGGGTCGAAGCGGCCCGAGGCGCTGGCCGAGGTCGCCGTGGTGGCTTTTCGGTTGGAGGCCGCCCTCGGCGTGCCCGTGCGGGTGGGAAACATCTACCTGAGCGAGCCCTCGGTCGCCGAGGCTGTGGAATCCCTTCGACAGGCTCAGGGACCGGATGTGATCGTCCTGCCCTACACCTTGGCCCCCGGGCTGTGGGGCGAGCGGATCGCACGCCTGGGCGTCCGGGTGGCCGAGCCGTTGGGCGACCACGCCGAGGTGGCGGCGGCGATCGTGGGGCGCTTCCGCGCTGCCGCCCGGTTCGACCAGCGACTACTGTTGACCCTTGAGTCTTGACCCTGAGAAAGAAGTGCCGTGACTGACGTCCAAACACTCGACCGCGTCGTGATCCGCTTTGCCGGGGACTCCGGCGACGGCATGCAGCTCACCGGCGACCGATTCACCTCCGACTCGGCGAGCCTGGGCAACGATTTCGCGACGTTGCCGAACTTCCCCGCCGAGATCCGGGCCCCACAAGGGACGATCGCGGGCGTGTCCAGCTTCCAGCTGCACTTCGCAAACGCCGACATCAAGACGCCGGGCGACAAGCCTGACGTGCTGGTCGCGATGAACCCGGCCGCGTTGAAGGCCAACCTGGCCGACCTCAAGCGCGGCGGTGTCATCATCGCCGACACCCACGAGTTCACCAAGCGCAACCTGGCCAAGGTCGGCTACGCCGCCAGCCCGCTCGAGGACGGGTCGCTCGCCGACTACCAGGTGCACGCGCTCGACCTCACCGGCCTGACGGTGGCGTCGGTCGAGCAGTTCAAGCTGGGCCGCAAGGAGGCCTCGCGCGCCAAGAACATGTTCTCCCTCGGGCTGCTGACGTGGCTGTACACGCGCCCGGCCGAGCACACGCTCGACTTCCTCGACAAGAAGTTCGCCCGCGACCACGACATCCGCGACTCGAACAAGGCGGCCTTCCTGGCCGGGCACGCGTTCGGTGAGACGACCGAGACGTTCGCGGTGCGCTACGAGGTGGCCGCCGCGCCGGTGCCCCCGGGCACCTACCGGCAGATCACGGGCAACAAGGCGATGGCGCTCGGGTTGATGACCGGGTCTGCGAAGGCCGGGCTGCCGCTGTTCCTGGGGGCGTACCCGATCACGCCGGCCTCCGATGTGCTGCACGAGCTGAGCCGCGCCAAGGACCAGGGCGTCACCACGTTCCAAGCCGAGGACGAGATCGCCGCTGCCGGTGCCGCGCTGGGGGCGTCGTACGCCGGCCACCTGGGTGTCACGTCGACGTCGGGCCCGGGCATGGCGTTGAAGTCGGAGACGATCTCGCTGGCCGTCATGCTCGAGCAGCCGCTCGTCGTGGTCGACATCCAGCGGGCAGGGCCGTCGACGGGCATGCCGACCAAGACCGAGCAGGCTGACCTGCTGCAGTCGCTGTACGGCCGCCACGGCGAGGCCCCGCTGCCCGTGATCGCCGCGCAGTCGCCGGCCGACTGCTTCACCACCGCCGTCGAGGGCGTGCGCATGGCGCTGCGCTACCGGACGCCGGTCATCGTGCTGTCGGACGGCTACCTCGCCAACGGCGCCGAGCCGTGGCTGATTCCCGACCTGTCGACGATCGAGCCGATCGACCCCGCGTTCGCGACCGAGGCCAACGGTCCGGACGGGACGTTCCTGCCCTACCTGCGCGACGAGAAGCTGGCGCGTGCGCTGGCCATCCCCGGGACGCCCGGGCTCGAGCACCGCGTCGGCGGCATCGAGAAGGCCGACGGCACCGGCAACATCTCGTATGCCCCCGAGAACCACGAGCGCATGGTCGCCCTGCGCCAGGCCAAGGTGGACGGGATCGTCGCCGACATCCCCGACCTGGTGGTCGACGACCCGGACGGCGAGGCGTCCGTGCTCGTGCTCGGCTGGGGCTCGACGTGGGGGCCGAACGCGGCCGCCGCGCGCCGGGTGCGCGAGACGGGGCGGAAGATCGCGGTCACGCACATCCGCCACCTGAACCCGCTGCCGGCCAACACCGGCGAGGTGCTGCGCGCCTACGACCAGGTGATCGTGCCCGAGATGAACACCGGCCAGCTCGCGATGATCCTGCGGGCGAAGTACCTGGTCGACGTGAAGAGCTACAGCCGCGTGCGGGGGTTGCCGATCAGCCCCGCCGAACTGGCCGCCCACCTGGTCGACGTCATCGATGGCAGTGCCAGCAACGGAAAGGACGCCTGATGAGCACCGGACTCGCCGGGATCCCGCTCGCGGTCACCCCGCTCAACCGCAAGGACTTCGTCTCCGACCAGGAGGTGCGCTGGTGCCCCGGGTGTGGTGACTACGCCGTGCTGGCCGCGTTCCAGGGCCTGATGCCCGAGCTCGGGATCAAGCGCGAGAACACCGTCATCGTCTCGGGCATCGGCTGCTCGTCGCGGTTCCCGTACTACGTGGACACCTACGGCATGCACTCGATCCACGG
>CALMPQ010000291.1 GCA_937872005.1 uncultured Propioniciclava sp. | reverse complement strand
GGCGAGGGCACCGTGGGTGTCGGCTACGGCAAGGCCAAGGAGGTGCCCGCGGCGATCGCCAAGGGCGTCGAGGAGGCGAAGAAGAACTTCTTCCGCGTCCCCCGCATCCAGGGCACCATCCCGCACCCCGTCCAGGGCGAGAAGGCTGCCGGCATCGTGCTGCTGCGCCCGGCGTCCCCGGGTACCGGTGTGATCGCCGGTGGCTCGGCCCGCGCCGTGCTCGAGTGCGCCGGTATCACCGACGTGCTCGCGAAGTCGCTGGGCAGCCCCAACGCGATCAACGTGGTGCACGCCACGGTGACCGCCCTGCAGTCGCTCGAGGAGCCTGAGCAGGTTGCCAAGCGTCGTGGCCTCCCCGTGGAGGACGTCGCCCCGGCCGCCCTGTTGCGTGCTCGCAAGGAGGGGGCTGCCTGATGGCCACCCTGCGCGTGACCCAGACCAAGAGCGCCAACAGCGCCAAGCGGAACCAGGCCGAGACCCTCAAGACCCTCGGCCTGCGGAAGATCGGCGACGTGGTGGAGCGTGAGGACCTGCCGCACTACCGCGGCATGGTCAACACCGTCATCCACCTCGTCTCCGTCGAGGAGGTTGACTGACATGGCGCTCAAGGCACACCACCTGCGCCCGGCCCCCGGGGCCAAGACCGACAAGCACCGCGTTGGCCGCGGTGAGGGTGGCAAGGGCGGCAAGACTGCTGGCCGTGGCACCAAGGGCACCGGCGCACGCAAGAACGTGCCCGCCGGGTTCGAGGGCGGGCAAATGCCGCTGCACATGCGTCTGCCGAAGCTCCGTGGTTTCCAGAACCCCTTCCGGGTCGAGTACCAGGTCGTGAACCTCGCGAAGCTGGTCGAGCTCTTCCCCGAGGGTGGCAAGGTCACCGTCGCCGACCTGGTCGAGAAGGGTGCCGTCCGCAAGGACCGCCTCGTCAAGATCCTCGGCACCGGTGAGACCACCGTGAAGTTCGACATCGACGCCCACGCGTACACCGCGTCGGCCAAGAGCAAGATCGAGGCCGCCGGCGGCACCGCCAACGAGCTGTGATCTGAACTCCCTGTTCGAAGGGCGTCCCCGTTGTGGGGGCGCCCTTCGTGCGTCCGGGACGTAGGGTGGGCGCCATGTGCGGACGCTTCGCCGCCTCGGCCTCAACCGAGGACCTCATCGAGACCTTCGCGATCGACGAGGTCGTCGACGAGCCGCTGCCCACGTTCAACGCAGCCCCGACCGACGCGGTGCCGGCCGTCGTCGAGCGCCTCGACAAGACGTCGGGGGAGGCGGTGCGCAAGCTCGTCACCCCGCGCTGGGGTCTCGTCCCGTCCTGGTCGAAGGACCCGCGTGGGGGAGCGCGCATGATCAACGCCCGCGCCGAGACCGTCGACACCAAACCCGCCTTCAAGAAGGCCTTCGCCGCGCGGCGCTGCCTGATCCCGGCCGACGGCTTCTACGAGTGGACGCCGACCACCGGCCCCGACGGCAAGCCGGCCAAGCAGCCGTGGTTCATCCACCCGACCGATGGCGGGGCGCTCGTCATGGCTGGGCTGTACGAGTTCTGGAAGGCCCCCGCCCTCACCGGCGACGCGGCGTGGCTCACCACGTGCACCATCATCACGACCCGGGCCACGGATGCCCTGGGCCACATCCACGACCGCATGCCCATGACCGTCCTGCCGGCCGACTGGGACGCCTGGCTCGACCCCCGCCTGACCGACGGCGAGGGCGTCCGGTTGCTGCTGCACGCGCCCGAGGGCGCCGAGATCACCACCTACCGGGTGGCCCCGTTGGTCAACCACGTGCGCAACGACGGACCCGAGTTGCTGCAACCTCTCGCGTGAGGCCGCCTGAGGCCCGGGCGGATGCGTGGGGACCGCTCAGGGCTTGGTAGAGTCAGACCGGTTGCGCCCATGGCGCAGCCTCGTTGTGCTGTCACCAGTTGATTGGAACCGGATGCTCTCCGCCTTCGCCCACGCGCTCAGGACTCCTGACCTGCGCCGGAAGATCCTGTTCACCCTCGCGGTGCTGGCGGTCTTCCGACTCGGCTCGGTGATCCCCACCCCGAACGTGAACATGCAGAACGTGCAGCAGTGCACCCTGCAGGCGTCGACCGGCAATGCTGCCGGGCTGTACTCGATGATCAACCTGTTCTCCGGTGGTGCGCTGCTCCAGCTGGCGATCTTCGCGCTGGGCATCATGCCGTACATCACCAGCTCGATCATCCTGCAGCTGCTGACGGTGGTGATCCCGCGGCTGGAGGCGCTCAAGAAGGAGGGCGGCGCTGGCCAGCAGAAGATCACCCAGTACACGCGCTACCTGACGATCGTGCTCGCCGTCATGCAGTCGACCGCCTTCGTGACGATGGCGATGAGTGGCCAGCTGTTCCCCGGCTGCGCGCTGCCGTTGGTCTACGACACGACGCTGTTCCCGATCCTGGTCATGGTGCTCACCATGACGGCCGGCACCGGCATCGTGATGTGGCTGGGCGAACTCATCACCGAGCGTGGTGTGGGCAACGGCATGTCGGTCATGATCTTCACCCAGATCGCCGCGGCGTTCCCGGCCCAGGTCTGGGGCATCGCGCTGTCGCGCGGCTCGATGGAGTGGAACGGCCTGACGTTGCCGAACTCGGCCGGCTGGCTGGCCTTCGTCGGAGTCCTGGCCGTCGGCCTGCTCGTGATGCTGGGCGTGGTGTTCGTCGAGCAGGCGCAGCGCCGCATCCCGGTCCAGTACGCCAAGCGGATGGTGGGCCGTCGCCTCGTGGGCGGCAGCACGACCTACATCCCGATCAAGGTGAACCAGGCCGGTGTGATCCCGGTCATCTTCGCGAGCTCGCTGCTCTACCTGCCGATCATGTTCGCCAACTTCGCCCCCACCAGCCCGGTGTCGAGCTGGATCGCGAACAACTTCACCGGCCAGGGCGTGTGGCACAACCTCCTGATGTTCATCCTGATCGTGGCCTTCGCGTACTTCTACGTGTCGATCACGTTCAACCCCGAGGAGGTCGCCGACAACATGAAGAAGTACGGCGGCTTCATCCCGGGCATCCGGGCCGGCAAGCCGACCGAGAAGTACCTCGCGCACGTCCTGTCCCGCCTCACGGCGCCCGGTGCGCTCTACCTGGGCTTGATCTCCCTGCTGCCGGCGTTCGCGTTCCTGGCGCTCGGCACGTCGCAGCAGTTCCCCTTCGGTGGCACCTCGATCCTGATCGTCGTCGGTGTCGGGCTCGACACCGTCAAGCAGATCCAGAGCCAGTTGCAGCAGCGCAACTACGAGGGCTTCCTGCGGTGAGGCTCCTGATCATGGGCCCGCCAGGGGCGGGCAAGGGCACGCAGGCCGACGCGATCGCCGACCACTACGGCATCGTCACGATCTCGACGGGTCAGCTGTTCCGCGACAACATCCAGCTCGGCACGGCGCTCGGCAAGCAGATCGAGAGCCTGATCGCCGGGGGCAACCTGGTGCCCGACGAGGTCACCAACGAGATGGTCTTCCAGCGGCTCGCGTCGCCCGACGTGCGCAAGCGGGGTGGCTTCCTGCTGGACGGCTACCCCCGCACCCTGGAGCAGGTCGAGGCTCTCGACGGCGCCCTGCTGCGCAGCCGTCGCCGCCTGAACGCCGTGGTGGCACTCGTCGCCGACCCCGACCAGCTCGTCGAGCGCCTGCTCAAGCGCGCCGAGATCGAGGGCCGGGCCGACGACAACGCCGAGTCGATCCGGCACCGCATCGACGTCTACCACGCCGAGACCGCCCCCGTGCTGGATGTCTACCGCGAACGGGGCCTCACCGTCGAGGTGGACGCCTTCGGCACCGTCGAGGAGGTCCGCCACCGCATCACCAGCGCGCTGGACGCCAAGGTCGGGCAGCCCGCGTGAGCGGGATCGAACTCAAGACGCCCGACCAGCTGCGCACCCAGCGCCGCGCCGGGTTGGTCGTCGCCGAAGCGCACGAGGCCGTCCGCGCGGCGGCTGCGCCGGGCGTCACCACGGGCGAGCTGGACCAAGTGGCCCGCGACGTCCTGGCCCGCCACGGCGCCGGGTCGTCGTTCCTGAACTACGGCGCCGCCTGGGGCTACCCGCCCTTCCCCGGCGTCACCTGCATCTCGGTCAACGAGGAGGTCGTGCACGGCATCCCCGGGCCTCGGAAGCTCGTTCAGGGGGACCTCGTGTCGGTCGACTTCGGCGCGATCGTCGACGGCTACCACGGCGACGCGGCCATCACGTTCGGGGTCGGCGCACTGTCGGAGGATGACCAGCGCCTCTCCGACGTGACCCACGAGTCCCTGTGGGCGGGGATCGGCGCCGCCCGGCTCGGCGGCCGCGTGAGCGACATCTCGCACGCGATCGAGAAGAGCATCCGCTCCCGTCGCGAGCGCTACGGCATCCTGAAGGACTTCACCGGCCACGGCATCGGCTCGCAGATGCACCAGGCCCCCGACGTGCCGAACGTGGGGCGTCCGGGGCGTGGGCCCAAGCTGGTCGAGGGACTCGTGCTGGCCGTCGAGCCGATGGTGACGCTGGGGTCGGCGATCGGCGTCACCCTCGACGACGAGTGGACGGTCGTCAGCAAGGACTCCTCGCGCGCCAGCCACTGGGAGCACACGATCACCGTCACGGCGCACGGCCTGTGGGTGCTCACGGCCCGCGACGGTGGAGAGTCAGAACTGAAGGCCCGCGGCCTCCCCTTCGGTCCGCTCGCCGACTGACACAATGGGCCTCGTGCCCTCCGACCTTGAGATCGCCCAGGCTGCGCCGCTGCAGCCACTGACCGACATCGGCGCCGACCTGGGGTTGAGCCCCGACGACCTCGAACCCTTCGGTCGCCACGCCGCCAAGATCGAGCTGGACGCCGTGGGTGCGGCCCGGCCGTCCGGAAAGTACGTGGTGGTGACGGCCGTCACCCCGACGCCGCTGGGGGAGGGCAAGACCACCACGGCGGTCGGCCTCGTGCAGGGGCTGGGCGTCGTGGGGCGCCGGGCGACCGCCGTGCTGCGCCAGCCCTCGCTGGGGCCGGTGTTCGGGATCAAGGG
>CALMPQ010000290.1 GCA_937872005.1 uncultured Propioniciclava sp. | reverse complement strand
CGTCGCCACACGGAACCAGGCCGAGCAGGTCCTCGGGCTCACCCGCCTCCACAAGGTCGCCAGCATCGTCCGCCCCGACCTCCACACCACCCGCCGCACCCAAGGAGGCCTGCGATGAGACGCTTCGACCCCACCCAAATCGGCTGGAAGATCGGTCGCGCGTGGGAACCCCGCGCCGGCGAACTGTGGTGCCCGTGGGACCGCACCGCCGGCGTCATCGGCCCCCAAGGCTCCGGCAAGACCCTCGACCTGCTCACCCCTGCCCTCCTCGCCGCCCCCGGCGCCGCCCTCGTCACCCTCACCAAGGTCGACGACCTGCTCCTGACCATCACCGACCGCAGCACCGACGACCGGCCGTGTGCAGTGCTCGACCCGTTCGGCCTCGCCCCAGGACTCCCTGAACTCGTGTGGGACCCCGTGCAGGGGTGCGTCGACCCCATGGTCGCCGAACGCCGAGCCAAAGCATTCACCGCCGGCACCATCCGCGGCGCCATCCACACCGGCAGCGGTGACAGTGCCGCCCGCTTCTACGCCTCCGAAGCCGCCAAAGTCCTCCAAGGCTACCTGCACGCAGCCGCCCTCACGGGCCGCACCCTCGACGACGTCCTCGACTGGGTGTCCAGACCGCTGTCGACCACCGAACCCGGCGAGATCCTCCGCGAGCACCCCCACGCCGCCCCCTACTGGCACGGGCTCCTCCACGGCGCCCTGCACGGCGACGACCGGACCTCCAGCAACACCGTTACCACCGTCCACCAAGCCCTCAACCTGTTCTTCCAAGCCGACATCCGCCGCCGCTGCGTCCCCAGCGCGGTCCGGGCCGCAACTGACATCGCGGACATCATCCGACGCCGCGGCACCATCTACCTGCTCGGCCGGGAAGACCCCTACGCTTCGGCGTCCCCGCTGATGACCGCCCTGGCCGAACACGTCCTCGACACCGCCCTCGCGCTGGCCAACACCTCCCCTGGGGACGCCTCTGCCCTCCGATGCTCGCCTCACTGGATGAGTTGCCGTCGACCGCTCCGCTGCCGACGCTGCGCACACGGATGGCGAACGAGCGCGCCTTGGGGATCTCGTTCATCTACGCCGCCCAAACCTGGCGGCAGCTCGCGGCGATCTTCGGCGACCAGGAAGCCAAGGCCCTGTTCGGCCTCACCAACGTGCTCGTCATGTTCGGCGGCAGCAAGGACGTCGCGTTCAACCAGGAAGTCTCCGACCTCGTCGGCACCGTCCGCGTCCCCCGTACCACGTGGCAAACCGGACGCGGCGGCCGGTCGATCTCGGGGGAGGACATCCCCATCCTGCGCGGCGAGGAAATCCGACAACTCCCCGAACGGCAAGCCCTCGTCATCGCCGAGAACAGCAAACCAATCATCGCCAAACTCACCCGCTGCCTCGACGGCACACCAGGACGCACCCTCCTCGAGCGCCAACGAGCCGCGCGTGAGCGCGTGGCCGCTGCACGCCACTGCCAGGTGTCGGCTGACGCGCGCGCCACCGCAGCCCTCGTCGCAGCCCAGCGCGGCGGCCTCACCGATGGCAGGCGGACACCGTGACCAGCTCGGCGCAACCTTCGACTGAGCTGGTGCTTGGGTTCCCGACCCCCGGTCCCCTCATTGGGACC
>CALMPQ010000289.1 GCA_937872005.1 uncultured Propioniciclava sp. | reverse complement strand
GCTCCGTCTCGCTGCTGACGCGCATCATCGCGGACGCCGCCGCCGAGGGCCTGCTCGCCCGCAGCCAGGGTGGCGTCGCCACCGGCGCCGCCGAGGCCGAGCCGCTGGCCGAGTGGGAGCGCGAGCTCCTGGGCGCCACCGACGCGGCCCCCGTCGCCGAGGCCGCCCCGGTCGCCGAGGCCGCCCCTGAGGCGCCCGTCGCCCCGGTCGCCGAGGCCGCCGAGGCCGAGGTCGAGTCCGCCGACTCGCCCGAGTCCCCGGAGTCCCCCGAGTCGGCCGACTCCCCGGCCAGCCCGGATTCGGCTTCCGACGACAAGTGATCCCCACCCAAGCGAACAACCAAGGAAGCGAGACAGCACATGGCAATCACTGCCGCTGATGTGAAGAAGCTCCGCGACGCCACGGGCGCCGGGATGATGGACGCCAAGAAGGCCCTCACCGAGGCCGAGGGTGACTTCGAGGCCGCCATCGAGATCCTGCGCGTGACCGGCGCCGCCAAGGTGTCCAGCCGCTCCGACCGCGAGGCCAGCAACGGCCTGGTGGCCGCCGCCGGCACGTCGCTGATCCAGCTCGGCGCCGAGACCGACTTCGTGGCCAAGAACGACGAGTTCGTCGCGCTGGCCAACGAGATCGTCGCCGCGGTGGACGCTGCGGGTGCCGTCGACCTGGAGGCGGCCAAGGCCGTCAAGCTGGGCGAGGGCACCGTCGAGGAGGCCGTCGCGTCGCTGGCCGCCAAGATCGGTGAGAAGCTCGAGCTGGCCAACGCGGTCACCTACGAGGCCCCGGCCGCCATCTACCTCCACCGCCGCAGCCAGGACCTGCCCCCGCAGGTCGGGGTGATGGTCGAGTACGAGGGTGGCACGGAGGAGTTCGTGCGCGGCATCGCCATGCAGATCGCCGCCATGCAGCCGCAGTGGGTCTCCCGCGACGACGTCCCCGCGGACGTGCTCGAGAAGGAGCGCCACGTCGCCGAGCTCACCGCCAAGGAGGAGGGCAAGCCCGAGAACATCATCCCCCGCATCGTCGAGGGTCGTCTCGGTGGCTTCTTCAAGGAGGTGACCCTGCTCGAGCAGGCGTCCGTCTCCGACGACAAGAAGACCGTGGGCCAGCTCCTCAAGGAGAACGGCGTGACCGTCAAGCGCTTCGTGCGCCTGTCGGCCGGCGCCTGACCAACCCTGTCGAACGCTCCCGATCTGATGCGCCCAGCGCATCAGGTTGGGAGCGTTCGTGCGTCACCCACTAGAGTGGCGACACCGACCACCCGACCAAGGAGATCGAATGCCCGCGTATGACCGCATCCTGCTCAAGCTCTCGGGTGAGGCGTTCGGTGGCGGATCGGTGGGCGTCGACCCCGACATCATCTCCGGCATCGCCGGCGAGATCGCCGAGATCGCCGCGGGCGGCACCCAAGTCGCGATCGTCACCGGCGGCGGAAACTTCTTCCGGGGCGCCGAGCTGCAGCAGCGCGGCATGGAGCGGCGCCGCGCCGACTACATGGGCATGCTCGGCACCGTGATGAACTGCCTGGCCCTGCAGGACTTCCTGGAGCAGGCCGGCGTCCCCACCCGCGTGCAGACCGCGATCAGCATGGGCCAGGTCGCCGAGCCCTACATCCCGCTCCGCGCCGTCCGCCACCTCGAGAAGGGTCGTGTCGTCCTGTTCGGTGCCGGCTCGGGCATGCCGTTCTTCTCCACCGACACCGTCGCCGCCCAGCGCGCGCTCGAGATCAAGGCGCAGGTGCTGCTGATGAGCAAGAACGGCACCGACGGCGTCTACGACTCCGACCCCCGCACCAACCCCGACGCCCGTCGCTACGACGAGCTGACCTACACCGACTTCCTGGCCCAGGACCTCAAGGTGGCCGATGCCACCGCCATCAGCCTGGCCCGCGACAACGGCCTGCCGATGGTGTTCTTCGACCTCGGCGTCCGTGGCAACATCGCCCGGGTCGTCAATGGTGAGAAGATCGGTACGACCGTCCACGCCTGAGGGCGACCGACCAGCAACATCGCACGACCCGAACGAAGGAGCCACCGACCATGATCGCCGACATCCTGTCCACCGCCGAGAGCAAGATGCAGGGCACGATCGAACACGTCCGTGAGGAACTCGCCAGCATCCGCACAGGCCGCGCCCACCCGGCGATGTTCAACAAGATCATGGTCGACTACTACGGCACCCCGACGCCGCTGCAGCAGCTGGCCACCTTCCAGGTGCCCGAGGCGCGCATGGTGCTGATCAGCCCGTTCGACCGCAGCGCGATGAACGCCATCGAGAAGGCCATCCGTGACTCCGACCTCGGCGTCAACCCGGCCAACGACGGCCAGCACGTGCGCATCGTGCTGCCGCAGCTCACCGAGGAGCGCCGCAAGGAGTACGTGAAGCTCGCCCGCACCAAGGCCGAGGAGGCCCGGGTGTCCGTGCGCAGCAACCGCCGCCACGCGGTCGACGCGGTCAAGAAGCTCGAGAAGGACAAGGAGATCGGTGAGGACGACGCCCGCAACGCCGACAAGCAACTCGACGCCCTGACCAAGAAGTACGAGGAGCAGGTCAACGAGTTGCTGAAGGCCAAGGAAGCCGACCTCCTCGAGGTCTGAGTGAGCGACGCCTCGGCCCCAGCGCCCACCAAGAAGAAGCGGTCCGCCGGGCGGGACCTGCCCGCCGCGATCGCGGTGGGTGTCGGGCTCGTCGTGCTGCTGGTCGTCACGCTCGCCTGGTGGCACTGGGGCTTCATCGCCCTCGTGGCGCTGATGCTCAGCCTGGGCGCCATCGAGATCCACCAGGCGCTGCAGCGCCTCGGCATGAACGCCGCCGTCGTGCCGATCGTGCTCGGCACGGTCGGCATGATCGTCGGCACCTACGCCGCCGCCACCGAGCTCGGCAGCGGCGCGTGGCGGATGCCCTGGCACTCCGTCCTGCTGATGTTCCTCGGCGCGACGGTCCTGGCCGCTCTCATCGTGCGGTTCCCCAAGGGGCATGAGAACTTCGTCCGGGACGCCGCGGCCTCGGTCTTCATCATCGGCTACATCGCGCTGCTGGGTTCCTTCACCGCCCTCATCCTCGCCGGTGAGAACGGCGCTGCGCGCATGGTCACGTTCCTGCTGTGTGTCGTCGCCAACGACACCGGCGGCTACGCGGTCGGCGTCCTGTTCGGGCGGACGCCCCTGGCCCCCGCCATCAGCCCCAAGAAGACGTGGGAGGGCATGGCCGGGTCGCTGCTGTTCGCCATCGCCACGGGTGCCGCCCTGGCCCACTGGGTGCTCGACGTGGGCTGGTGGGTGGGCGCCATCCTCGGCGCCGTCTGCGTGTTCTTCGGCACGGCCGGCGACCTGATCGAGTCCTCGATCAAGCGCGACGTCGGCATCAAGGACATGAGCTCGATCCTGCCCGGCCACGGCGGCGTGATGGACCGCCTCGACTCCATGCTCGTGGCCGCGGCGCCGGCCTGGTTGGTCATGTACCTGTTCGTCCCCGGCGGGTAGCCTCGACCGCGATGACCGAAGGACTCTCCGCACAAGAACGCGCACGCGCCGACGAACTGGACGCCCACGCCCGCGCCGGGCGCGTGCTGCCGCTCGTCTTCGACGCCCCCCGCCGCGGCAAGCCGCCCCGCCACTGGGCCGATCTCGCGCCCGGCGAGCGCAAGGACGCCGTGACCGCCGCCGGTCTCCCGGGTTTCCGCGCCTCGCAGTTCGACACGCACTACTACGCCCAGGCCAGCACCGACCCCACGGCGTGGACCGACCTGCCCGCGTCCCTGCGCGAGCAGGCCAAGGTGACCTTCTTCCCCGACCTGCTGAACGAGGTCCGCGTCCAGACCGCCGACGAGGGCACCACCGTGAAGACGCTGTGGCGCCTCCACGACGGCAACCTGGTCGAGAGCGTCCTGATGGAGTATGGCGTCCCGGGCAAGCGCAGCTCGGGCACCGGGCGGCACCGCGCGACGCTCTGCATCTCGTCCCAGGCCGGCTGTGGCATGGCGTGCCCGTTCTGCGCGACGGGTCAGGGCGGGCTGCAGCGCAACCTGTCCACCGCCGAGATCGTCGAGCAGGTGGTGGCGGCGAGCCGGCGCGTCCGGCTCAACAACATCGTGTTCATGGGCATGGGCGAGCCCATGGCCAACTACACCGCCATCATGGGCGCGATCCGGCGCATGACAGACGACTTGGGCCTGTCGGCACGCGGCATCACCGTCTCGACGGTCGGGCTCGTGCCGCGCATCGACCAGCTCGCCACCGAGGGCCTGCCCCTGACGCTCGCCGTCAGCCTGCACGCCCCCGACGACGAACTGCGCGACACCCTCGTGCCGATCAACACCCGCCACAAGGTGGACGAGGTCGTCGACGCCGCGCACCACTACTTCGAGACGACCGGCCGACGGGTGTCGATCGAGTACGCGCTCATCCGCGACGTCAACGACCAGGCCTGGCGCTCCGACGCGCTGGCCGACCTGCTCACGAAGAAGGGCCGCGGCGCCGGCTGGGTGCACGTGAACCCGATCCCGCTGAACCCGACGCCCGGCTCGAAGTGGACGGCCTCCCGCCGCCAGGACGAGCAGGAGTTCGTCCGCCGCCTCAACGCCCGGGGCATCGCCGCCACCATCCGCGACACGCGGGGTCAGGAGATCGACGGCGCCTGCGGGCAGCTTGCGGCCAAGGAACGCTGATGAAGTACTTCTCCGGACGCCCCGAGGGCCAGCACTTCGAGCTGTTCGGGCCCCGTCACCTCGCCGCGTTGGCCGCCACGGGGCTGGGCGTCGCGGGGACGGTCGCGCTCGGACGCCGCCTGGGCCCGGTCGGGCGCCGGCGGGTCAAGGCGGCCGTGGTCACGGGGCTCTGGGGGCAGGAGGTGCTGTACCACGTCTGGAAGGCCATCCACTGCGAGTGGAACCTCAAGACGATGCTCCCGCTGCACCTGTGCTCGGTCCTCGTCTGGGCGGGCGGCATCAACTTCATCCGCCCCACCCGGCTGGGCGACGACGTGACCTACTACTGGGGTCTGGCCGGCGCGCCGCAGGCGCTGCTCACCCCCGACCTCACCGACCACGGCCCGAACACGTTCCGCTTCGATCAGTTCTTCGCCAGCCACGGCTTCCTCCTCACCGTGCCGTTGTGGCAGGTCCTCGTCGAGGGACGGCGCCCGACCGCAGCGGGCGGCGTCCGGGCCTACGCCCTGTTGTTGGCCCAAGCCGGGTTGGCGCACCTGGTCAACCGGCGCCTCGGCAGCAACTACATGTTCGTGACGCGCAAGCTCGACACCCCCACGGTGCTCGACAAGCTGCCGCCGTGGCCGTACTACATCCCCTACCTGGCCGCGGCCGCGGCGGTGATCTTCGGCGCGGCGTACGCCCCCTTCGGCATCGCGGACGCCCTCCGCTCGGCCCGGCCGACCCGTCGGTCCTGATCAGGCGAGCAACGCCAGCACCTCGTCGACCGTGTCGACCAGGTGGATGTGCGGCTCCATGAGGCGACCCTTGGCCAGCGCCTTCAGCAGCGGCCAGGCCGGGACGACGCGCGTCCAGTAGTCGTGGCCCAGCAGCACCATCGGCCGCAGCTCGCGCGTCTCGAGGGCGTAGTAGTTGCGGGTGAGTGCCTGGAAGATCTCCTGCGTCGTGCCGGCGCGGCCGGGGGAGTAGACGATCCCGGCGCCGCACAGGCGCAGCAGGATGTCCTCGCGGATGGCGTTGTCGAAGTACTTCGCGATCCCGTTGGCGAAGACGTTGGGCGGCTCGTGGCCGTAGTACCAGGTCGGAACGCCAACGGACATGCGGGTGCAGTCCCAGCGCTCGCGCACCGCGAAGCCCGCCGCCGCCCAGACCCCGGGCTCGGGGGCGAAGGACGGGGTGAGCGCCAGTTCGGCGCACGCCGCGGCGAGGGCGTCCGGGCCGTCGCGGAAGCTCGCACCGAGGTTGGCTGCCTCCATGAGGCCCGGCCCACCCCCGGTGAGCACGAGGTGGCCGGCCTCGGCGAGGCCGTGACCCAGTCGCGCGGCCTGGCCGTACTCGGGCGCGCCCCGCACGACCGAGTGCCCGCCCATGACCCCGACGCCGGCGCCGGGCTCGGTGACCAGGTCGCCCAGGGCGTCGCTGATGAAGTGGTCGTGCAGGGACTGGGCGAGGGTGGCGTCCAGCAGCCGGGAGCGGTCACGCAGCGTCCAGCCGTAGACGCGGGCGTCGGGGGTGCCCGCATAGCCCTCCTCGAGGCCGGCGCAGAGGGCCTCGGGCGAATACAGGTGGGGCGGGTAGGCGTCGAACGGCAACTGCGGCAGCCGCGGGAAGATGGACGCTCCCCGCCCGGCGATGTCGGAGGCGACGCGGTGCTTGAGCCGGCAGCCCAGGAAGAAGGCGTTGGCCACCGGCGTGCGCTCCAGCACGTCGCCGCGGCCGCGCAGGTCCAAGGCGTGCACGACGCAGCCGGCGAGCGACTTCTCGGTGCGGACGTGGGCGTCGAAGGCCTCGATGGTCTCGATCTCGCGGCGCATGGTGAGAGACTAGCCGGGTGCGTGACGTCGTGATCCTCGGCAGTACCGGTTCGATCGGCACCCAGGCGCTGGACGTGATCGGGTCCCGCCGGGAGCAGTTCCGCGTGGTGGCGCTCACCGCGGGCGGGTCGCAACTCGACCTGCTCGCCGAGCAGGTGCGCGCCTTCAGCCCCCGCTTCGTCGCCGTGCCGGACGCCGCCGTCGAGCCCCTGCGCGAGCGCCTGCGCGAGGTCGACGTCGAGATCGCCGGCGACGGCGGCAACGAGACCGCCGCGCGGATGCGCTGCGACGTCGTGCTCAACGCCATCACCGGCGCCGCCGGGCTGCTCGCCACCCTGGCCACCCTCGAGGCGGGCACGACACTGGCGCTGGCGAACAAGGAATCCCTGGTCATCGGCGGACGGCTCGTCACCGACGCCGCAGCCCCCGGCCAACTGGTCGCCGTCGACTCGGAACACTCCGCGTTCGCGCAGGCCCTCCGCGCCGGCAGGGCGGGCGAGGTGCGCCGGCTGGTGCTCACGGCGTCCGGGGGGCCCTTCAGGGGCAGGAAGCGCGACGAACTGGCCGACGTCACCCCCGAGCAGGCCATGGCCCACCCGACCTGGAACATGGGCCGCGTCATCACGATCAACTCCGCGACGCTGGTGAACAAGGGCCTCGAGCTCATCGAGGCGGCCCTGCTCTACGGCGTCGACTACGACGCCATCACGGTCGTCGTGCACCCCACCAGCGACGTCCACTCCATGGTCGAGTTCGTGGACGGCTCGACGATCGCGCAGGCGTCCCCGCCCGACATGCGCCTGCCGATCGCGCTCGGCCTGGCGTGGCCCGACCGCGTGCCCGACGCGGCGTCCGCGTACGACTGGTCGGTGCCGCGCTCGTGGTCGTTCGAGCCCCTCGACGCGGACGCCTTCGGTGCGGTCGAACTCGCGCGCACGGCCGGCAAGGCCACGGGCACCGCGCCGGCGGTCTACAACGCCGCCAACGAGGTGTGCGTCGACGCCTTCTGTGCCGGACAGATCGGGTTCTTGGACATCGTGGATACCGTGGGTGCCGTGCTCACCGACCACCTCGCCACCGGCCACGTGCGCGACGACGCCCTCACGGTCGACGCCGTGCTGGCCGCCGACGCGTGGGCGCGCGACCGGGCGCGGCTGACCTGCGTCGGCGAAGGGACCCCTTCGACAGGCCCAAGGACCGTTTGATGGAACTGTTCTGGACCATCGTCTTCGGGCTGCTGTTCTTCGCGCTGCTCATGGCGTCGGTCGCCCTGCACGAGGTCGGCCACCTGCTGCCCGCCAAGCTGTTCGGCGTCCGGGTGCCGCAGTACTTCGTGGGCTTCGGCAAGACGTTGTGGTCGACCCGCCGCGGCGAGACCGAGTACGGGATCAAGCTGTTCCCTCTCGGCGGGTTCGTGCGGCTGCTCGGCATGTACCCGCCGACGAAGCCCGGGGCGAAGCAGACCTGGCTGCAGCGATTCGCCGACGACGCCCGCAGCTACGAGTGGGACGACATCCGCCCCACCGACGACGGCCGGCTCTTCTACCAGAAGAAGACGCACCAGAAGCTCATCATCATGGCCGGCGGCATCACGGTGAACCTCATCCTCGCCTTCCTGCTCTTCTGGGCGGTCCTGGGCGGTGTCGGCATCATGCAGGCGCAACCCGTGGTGGGCGGCGTCCAGCCCTGCGTGGTGACGGAGCAACGGGCGTGCACGGCGTCCGACCCGCTCACCCCGGCTGCGCAGGCGGGGCTCGAGAAGGGCGACCGCATCGTCGCCTTCAACGGGACGCCGATCGCGCGCTACCCCGACCTGACGCGGCTGATCCGGGCGAACCAGGACGGGCCGGCCACCTTCGTGGTCGAGCGGGCCGGGCAACGCGTGACACTGCCCACCGTGAACACGATCGTCTCGGGGGTGCGCGATGACCTCGACCCCTCGAAGATGGTCCCGGCCGGCTGGATGGGCCTGTACCCGACCTTCGAGCGCGTCCACCTCGGCCCGGTCGGGGTCCTGGAGTACATGGGCCAGATGACCGCCCAGTCGGTCGTCGCACTGGCCCAGTTCCCCGTCAAGGTGTGGAACGTCGCCGTCGACATGGTCACCGGCCAGCCCCGCGACATCTACGGCCCGATCTCGATCGTGGGCGCCAGCGCCATCGCCGGCGAGGCCGCGGTGCAGGACGCGCCCGTGCTCGAGAAGGCGGCCATGTTCGCGAGCCTGCTGGGCTCCATCAACCTGTTCCTGGCCCTGTTCAACCTGGTTCCGCTGCCGCCGCTGGACGGCGGCCACATCGTCGGCGCGCTGTGGGAGTGGCTGCGGCGCACCGCGGCCCGCCTGACCGGACGCCCCGACCCCGGCCCCGTCGACACGGCCAAGATGGTGCCGGTCGCCTACGCGGTGGGAGGATTCCTCCTGCTGTGCGGCATCGTGTTGATCGTGGCCGATATCGTCACACCGGTGAAGATCTTCTGAGGAGAGAGATGACCATCAACCTCGGTATGCCCGCCCTGCCGGCCCCCGTGCTGGCCGAGCGCAGGCCCACGCGGCGCATCAACGTGGGCAAGGTCCCCGTCGGCGGCGGGGCGCCCATCTCGGTGCAGTCGATGACCACCACGAAGACCACCGACATCAACGCCACCCTGCAGCAGATCGCCGAACTCACGGCGTCCGGCTGCGACATCGTGCGCGTCGCCGTGCCCAGCCAGGACGACGCCGACGTGCTGCACATCATCGCCAAGAAGAGCCAGATCCCCGTCATCGCCGACATCCACTTCCAGCCCAAGTACGTGTTCGCCGCGATCGACGCCGGGTGCGCCGCGGTGCGCGTCAACCCGGGCAACATCAAGCAGTTCGACGACAAGGTGGGGGAGATCGCCAAGGCGGCCGCCGACGCCGGCGTGAGCCTCCGCATCGGCGTGAACGCCGGCTCCCTCGACCCGCGCCTGCTCGCCAAGCACGGCGGCCCCACCGCCGAGGCGCTCGTGGAGTCGGCCCTGTGGGAGGCGTCGCTCTTCGAGGAGCACGACTTCCGCGACTTCAAGATCTCGGTCAAGCACCACGATCCGATCGTCATGGTGAACGCCTACCGCCAGCTGTCGGCCCAGTGCGAGTACCCGCTGCACCTCGGCGTCACCGAGGCCGGCCCGGCGTTCCAGGGCACGATCAAGAGCTCGGTCGCGTTCGGCATCCTGCTCGCCGAGGGCATCGGCGACACGATCCGCGTCTCGCTGTCTGCCCCGCCGGTGGAGGAGGTCAAGGTCGGCCAGAAGATCCTGGAGGCCCTCAACCTCAAGCAGCGCCAGATGGAGATCGTCTCCTGCCCCGGCTGCGGCCGCGCGCAGGTCGACATCTGGGGCCTGGCCAACGACGTCACCGACGGTCTCGAGGGCCTGACCGCGCCGCTGCGCATCGCCGTCATGGGCTGCGTGGTGAACGGACCCGGTGAGGCGCGCGAAGCCGACCTCGGTGTGGCCGCCGGCAACGGCAAGGGCCAGATCTTCATCAAGGGCGAGGTCATCAAGACCGTGCCCGAGTCCGAGATCGTCGCCACCTTGATCGAGGAGGCCAACAAGCTCGCCGCCGACATGGAGCACACGGGCGCCGGGCCGCAGGTGTCGGTGGTCTGATGCGGAGCCGCGTCCTCGACGAGTCCGACCGCGGGCTCGTCGAGCGGCTGCTGGCGACCGACCCGGTCGCGCACTGCTTCGTCGCCTCGCGGCTGGACGCCGGCGTCCTCGACCCCCAGGGGGTGGGGGAGTTGTGGGGCTTCCCGGCGCACGCACCCCGCTCGCTGCTGCACGTCGGCGCGAACGTCGTGCCGGTCAACGCCGACGACGCCGCCCTGGACGCCTTCGCCGCCGACATCGGTCGCTGGCGGTCCTTCGTCGCGATCGTCGCGCCGGTCGACACCGCGTTCGGCCTGTTCGACCGCCTCGTCGAGGCGTGGCCCCACGCGTACGGCCAGCCCCGCGTCGTGCGGGAGCGCCAACTGTTGATGAGCTGCACCGGCCCGAGCGCCGTGCCCGCCGACCCGCGCCTGAGGCGGGCCACGGTGGCCGAGTTCGAGTCCTACGTCGCCGGCGCCGTGGCCATGTACCGCGAGGAGCTCGAGGAGGACCCCCTCGTCACCAACCCCACCGGCTATCGGCGTTACGTCCGCTCCCTCGTCGAGGGGCGCCGCGGCTTCGCGGTCGTCCAGGACGGCGAGGTCGTCTTCAAGGCCGACCTCGGGGCGGTCTCCCCGCACGTCGCCCAGGTGCAGGGCGTCTGGGTGGCGCCACGCCTGCGCGGACGGGGTCTGTCGGTGCCGGCCATGGCGGGCGTCACCAATGCGATCGTCGCCGAGGGCCGCACGGCCTCGCTCTACGTCAACGACTTCAACGCCCCCGCGATCGCCTGCTACCGGCGGGTCGGGTACGAGGTCGTCGGCGAACTGGCCTCGATCCTGTTCTGAACCGCCGTGGGTCGAAACGGTTCGGTGGCCTCGATCGGTTCTCCGTAGAATCGGACGGTGATCTCCCGCTTCGCCCGCGCCGTCGTGCCGACGCTCGCCGTCGTGCTCGCACTGGGCGGGTGCGCCCAGGCGCCCGTGGACGCCCCGGGCCCGGCCCAGCCGCAGCCCGCGGCGTCCGCCACGTCGACCCGACCCGCGCCGACCCCGAGCGCCACGCCGACCCTGACCCCCACACCGACCCCCACGCCTGAGCCTGAGCCGCAACGGCTCACCGTCACCATCAGCGGGGACCTGCTGTGGCACAAGGGGCTCATCGCCGAGGCCGCCGCGGCCGGCAAGAAGGCCGGCGCCGCCTACGACTTCGTGCCCATCTTCGAGCACATCCGCCCGTTGATCGAGGATGCCGACGTCTCGGTCTGCCACGTCGAGGTCCCGGTGACGCCGAGGGGCGTCAAGCCCGCCGGCTACCCGGTGTTCGCCGCGCCCCCCGAGACGATCGAGGCGGCCGCCGAGGTGGGCTTCGACTACTGCACCTTCGCGTCCAACCACACCTTCGACCGTGGCTTCGCCGGCGTGGAGGCCACCCTGGACGCCCTCGACGACGCCGGCATCGTCCACACCGGCGCCTACCGGGCCGAGGCTGACGCCGAGGTGCCTGCGATCCTGACCACGGCGTCCGGGGTGAAGGTGGCCGTCGTGGCCGGTTCGTACGGCTCGAACCTGAAGGCGCCGGCGGGGAAGGCGTGGGCGATGGACCGGCTCGACGCCGCCACGATGATCGCCCGGGGCAAGGCGGCGCGGAAGGCCGGTGCCGAGATCGTGCTGGCGGCCATGCACGCCGGCATCGAGCAGCGGCACGAGCCCAACGACGAGCAGGTGAAGGTCGCGACCGCGCTGGCGTCCTCGGGCGTGTTCAACCTCGTCTACGGCCACCACGCGCACGTCGTCCAGCCGTGGGACCGCATCAACGGCACGTGGGTCGTCTACGGCGTCGGCAACCTCGTCGGCCAGATGCGGGTGTCGACCCCGCGGTCGTGGGAGCAGTTCCTGGGCCGCTTGACCTTCGAGAAGCAGGGCGATCGGTGGGAGGCCGTCCAGGCCGAGTACGTGCCGTTGCTGATGACGCTCGGTGCGGCCGGGGCCCCGGCTCGCGTGCTGGACGTGAACAAGGCCCTCAGCGAGCGGAAGGGCGACACGAAGCGCCTGAAGGTGGCCAAGGAGCAGATCGCGAAGGCGGTCGCGCTGCTGGGCGCCGACGTGACCGAGGTCGGCTGAACCCGTAGGCTTGGCGCTCGTGATCACACGCCTGTCCGAGCTGTTCGTCCGTACCCTCCGCGAGGACCCCGCCGACGCCGAGGTGCCGAGCCACCGCTGGCTCGTCCGCGCGGGCTACGTCCGCCGCGTCGCCCCGGGCATCTACAGCTGGCTGCCGCTGGGGTTGAAGGTGCTGCACAAGGTGGAGCAGATCGTCCGCGAGGAGATGGACGCCATCGGCGCGCAGGAGGTGCGCTTCCCCGCGCTGCTCCCGCGCGAGCCCTACGAGGCGACCAACCGCTGGACCGAGTACGGGCCGAACCTGCTGCGCCTGCAGGACCGCAAGGGCGCCGACATGCTGCTCGGGCCGACCCATGAGGAGATGTTCACCCTCATGGTCAAGGACCTGTACAGCTCCTACAAGGACCTGCCCCTGAGCCTGTACCAGATCCAGA